>JAPPBT010000065.1 GCA_026702745.1 Gemmatimonadota bacterium | reverse complement strand
CCCAGCTCGGCGTGGGCGGGTTGATGCCCAGTCCGAGGAAGCTTAGTCCCGCCTCGGCGAAGATGGCCTGGGGAATGCCCATGGCCAGGCCGACGATGATGGGGCTGAGGGCGTTGGGCAGCATGTGGCGCACGATGGTATGCACGTTGGAAGCGCCCATGGAACGGGCGGCGCGGACGAAATCGGAAGCCCGCAGCGACAGGAATTGCGCGCGGACCAGGCGGCAAACGCCCACCCAGCCGGTCACGCCGATGGCGAACAGCACGTTGCTCAACCCGCTGCCCAGCCAGGCCATGATCAGTATGGCGAAGAGCAGGCTGGGGAAGACCGACATGACGTCCACCAGGCGCATGACGATGTAGTCGGCCTTGCCCCCCTTGAACCCGGCGATGGCGCCCAGCGGCACGCCGATCAACAGGGAGATCATCTGCGCGACGAAACCCACGATGAGCGAGATCCGCGCACCGTAAACGATCCGGCTGAAGTAGTCCCGGCCGATGCTGTCCGTGCCCATGGGGTGGGTCCAGGACGGGAACTGCCAGGCTTCGTCGAAATTGGCCTCGGAATAGTGGGCCGGCGAGACCCAGGGCGCGAAGACGGCCATGAAGGTGATGACGATGATGATGATGCCCGCGGCGACGGACAGCTTGTTCTTCATGAAGCGGCGCAGGGCGTCGCGCCACAGGCCGCCGGCAGGTGAGGTGATTTCGGTCAAGGTGCTGGTCATTCGTGTGCTGGCCTTCCGTGTGCTGGTCTTCCGTGTACTAGTCTTCCGTAGCTCCGGCGGATCGTCTCGACGCGAGACGCTCGATGATCACTACGATCGCGCAGCCTGCGATACCCAGGCCGATGGACAGCAGGACTTCTCCCGATAGCGACGCGGGCAGGACGTTTTCCTCAACTTCCTTCCACGGCCAGATCTTGCGCAATGAGCCGGCCATGAGTCCGATGAGAGCCGCCACGGTCACGTCATGGCAGCGGCGCAACAGCCACCTGAGCACCCGCGCGAAGAAGACCAGTCCCAGGATCCCGCCGCACCCGAAGATGAGGATAGGGAGGAAATTACGCTCGACCACGGCGGTGAGCATGTACTGGTATTTCCCCAGGATGACCAGGATGAACGAGCCCGATATGCCGGGCAGGATCATCGCGCAGATGGCGATCGCCCCGCTCAGGAAGACGAACCAGGCGGCCGAGGGCGTATCGACCGGAACGGCGCCCACCAGGACGAAGGCGGCGACGGCCGCCAGCAGTAAAGCGAGCGCTTCCTTCACGGTCCAGCGGGACACCTTCACCCGCACGGTGATGATCGACGCCAGCACCAGCCCGAAGAAAAAGGCCCAGACATGGACGGGATGGTGGTCGAGCGCCCAGGCAAAAAACTGGGCCAGGCTGAAAATGGCCACGAAGATGCCGGTGACGAGTGCGATCAGGAACCGGTGGGGGAAACCGTCGAAGGCATCGCCGAACCGGAAGGTCACCAGCGAACGCAGAAACCTGGCGTTGACGGCGTGCACGGCGTCGAGCAACTCTTCGTATACGCCCAGTATGAAGGCCATCGTACCCCCGGACACGCCGGGTACGACATCGGCCACCCCCATGCAGAAACCGCGGGCCGAGATGCCCAGGTAGTCCCGGAACGTCCGTTTCGAGCGCGGGGAACCGTTGTCCATTACTTGCTCCCGCGAACGTATCTGACCCGGGGATCCACGAGCGCGTACAGGATGTCCGTAATCAGGTAGACGATTCCGATCAGCACCGCGACCAGCAGGGTCAGGGCCATGATCATGGGGTAGTCCCGCTCGAAGATGCTCGTGACGAAGAACTGCCCCAGGCCCGGGATGCGGAAGATGCCTTCGACGAAGAGCGATCCGGTCATCACTCCGGGCAGCATGGGTCCCATGATGGTGAGCAGCGGGATCAGGGAGTTCTTCAGCACGTGGATGAACAGGACGCTGCGCTCCTTCAGTCCCTTTGCCCGCGCCGTGCGCACGTAGTCCATGCGGAGGTTCTCGAGGATGCTCGAACGGGTGTACCGTGCGACGATGGCCATGGGACCCAGCGCGTATACGATCACCGGCATGATCCAGGTCTCCGGCCCGCCCCATCCGCCCGTGGGCAGGACCCTCCAGATGGTCGCGAAGAGGACGATGAACAGTATGGATATGGCAAAACTGGGCACAGTGATCCCCAGGGTGGCGATGACCGTGGTCCCGTAGTCCACCCAGGTGTTCTGGCGTATGGCGGACAGGATGCCCAGGAGGATGCCGAAGGAAAAGGCCACAGCCAGGCCCATGCCGCCCAGTTGCATGCTGATGGGCCAGGTCCGCGCGATCAGGTCCGTCACCGTCTCGCCGGGACTCTGGAAGGGGATGCCGAAATCGAATTGCAGCGCGTTCCACATATACCGCCCGTACTGCTCGTAGAGGGGGCGGTCCAGTCCGTACTTGCGCAGGATATTCGCCTTGGCCTCGGCCGACAGGGGCATCTTCTCTTCGTCGAAGGGGCCGCCCGGTACCGCGTGCATCAGGCTGAAGGTGATGACCGTGACCAGGAACAGCACGCCGACCAGGCCTACGATGCGGTATACGATGTATCGGAACATAGGATCGGGTTTTCTGATGCGCCGCGACGGCTATGCAGAGCGAATTCGGGCCGATCCGGGCTAGTCAGGACGAGTCCGGACGAGGTCGGATGTAGCCTTGGCGAATCCGGGCAAAGCCAGACAAAGCCAGACTGGTCCAGGCAAGGCCGGTTGAGACCCGATAAGGCCAGGCGAGGCCGAGCAAGGCCGCCGGTTCGCAAAGTGAGCGGGAATGCCGTTAATCCAGCCTCCAAAGTGCAAGCGGCCGCGCGGAGGTGTCAAGGTTTATTTCCCGGTTCCGGGGCGTCACCGGCACGGTTCCGGAGGCGCTTCCGGGGCGTCACCGGCACGGTTCCGGAGGCGCTTCCGGGGCGGTTCCGGGGCGGTTCCGGAAGCGGATTCAGACCGCATGAAACCTGTGATCGGGCCGGTTGCCCGAGGGCCAGCGTCCCACCCCCGATCCAGGGCCATCTCCCCTTGACACCCCCCGTGCCGTTCCACACATTACCGACGTGATTCCACATCGCCGGGATGAGGGTAGAGGAGGTCGTTTACGTGCGGATCGTCGAGGTTTCCGCCTTGGTCCTGCGGCTGCCCCGGGTGACGGAAGCCTGTGACGGGACGCAGGATACCTGCCTGATCAGCATCGAAACCGACGAAGGCATCAAGGGCTGGGGCGAAGTCGACTCGTGTCCCACCGTGGTCAAGGCCGTCATCGACGCGCCGCTGTCGCACCAGATCTGCAACGGCCTGGCCAACGCGCTGGCCGGCGCCGATCCCCTGGACATCGACGCCTGCACGGATCGGATGATGGCGTCGGCAAACTACTATGGCCGGGTCGGCGTGGGGCGACACGCCATGGCTGGGATCAACCTGGCGCTCTGGGACATCGCGGGGAAAGCGAGCGGACAGCCCGTCTACGAACTCCTGGGCGGCGCGCACCGGCTCAGGTTCCGGGCCTATGCCTCCGTACTGTTCGGAGACACGCCGAAGCAGACCCGGGCGATCGGCCGGAAATTCGCCGACCAGGGATTCACGGCTGTGAAGTTCGGCTGGGGCCCCATGGGGAAGGACGAAAGGCAGGACGTCGCCCTGGTGCGGGAGGCCCGGCGAGGCACGGGTGACGAGGTGGACGTGCTCATCGACGCCGGCCAGGTATGGGACTGGAAGACCGCGCTCACCCGGTCCCGGCAGTTCGCCGAGTACCGGCCCTTCTGGATCGAAGAGCCGCTGCATCCGGACGACATCAAAGGATATGCCGCGCTGACCGCGGAGAGTCCGGTGCCCATCGCCACCGGGGAAGCGGAGTCCCGGCTCGAGGACTTCGAACGGCTCGTCACCGAGGGCGGGCTCGACTGGATCCAGCCGGACCCGGGACGCTGCGGAATTACGACCATGGCCGAAGCCGGCCGGACCGCCCACCGGCACGGCCGCAAGGTCGTCAACCACAGTTACAAGAGCGGCATTACCATGGCGGCGTCGCTGCACGCCCTGGCTGCCCTGCCCAACGCGTCCGTCTTCGAGTTTTGCATGTCCGATTCGCCGCTGCGACACGAACTGACCCATGAAAGGTTCAATATCGATGACGAAGGATTCGTGGCGGTGCCCGACGGACCCGGGCTGGGCGTCACGGTAGACGAGGAAACCGTATCGAAGTACCGGGTCGCGTAGCCCCGGTTCACCAAAGGAGCATCTTGATGGCCCCGCCGAACCCGATCATGCACGCCGCGCTCAACCGCATCAATATCGAGGAGATCAAGGAACGGATCGGCCCGCCGCCCGCCTCCTGCGCCGTCGTTGCCGCGGACCACGTGACCGCGGCGTTCATCTGGCAGGAGTCGGGCACGGTCAACGACAATCACTGCCACGATTACGACGAGTGGTGGCTGGTGCTGGAGGGCGAGATCGACTGGGTGATCGAGGGCCGTGACGAGACTGTTCATGCGAAGGCGGGAGATTTCATTTTCGTACCAGCCCTGACGTTCCATCACATTTTCCCCGTGGGCGGCAAGCCGTCCATCCGTCTCGGCGTGGCGCTGACGGGACACGGGCATCTGCACGAGCGGCCGGAGCGCAAGGTGAAGGTCACCCTGGAGTAACATCCGTTGGAGTAAATCCATGTCTTCGAGATCTGAGAACCTCGCTTCCATCAAGGCCTGCGGCGTGGTTGCAGTGCTCAGGGCGGACCGGCCCGACGCGCTGGTCCAGGTCGCCCAGGCCATCGGCAGAGGCGGCATCGGGGCCGTCGAGATCACCTTGACGACGCCCGGGGCCCTGGACGCCATCGGCGAATGCGCGAACCGGCTGGGGGACGAGATCCTCCTCGGCGCGGGCACCGTGCTGGACCCCGAAACGGCCCGTGCGGCGATCCTGGCCGGCGCCGAATACATCGTGACGCCGACACTGAACCCGGACGTCATCACCCTCTGCCGGCGGTACGACAAGGTCGTCATTCCCGGTGCGTTAACGCCTACCGAGATCCTGACGGCCTGGGAATGTGGCGCAGACATCGTGAAGGTGTTTCCCGCAACGGCGGTGGGACCCCGCTATTTCAAGGACGTCAAGGCGCCGCTCCCCCAGATCGATCTCATACCCACGGGCGGAGTGGACCTGGAGAACGCGGGTGACTTCATCCGGGCGGGCGCCTGCGCTGTCGCCGTGGGCGGTAACCTGGTCGACAAGGCCGCCGTGGCGGCGGGCGAATGGCATGTGCTCACCGATACGGCCCGGAAATACGTCGAGGCGGTTCGGAACGCGCGACAGGAAGGTGGGGGATGATCCGCAAGGCCGTCGTGCCCGTCGCGGGCCTGGGCACGCGGATGCTGCCGCTTACGCGATCTGTCCCCAAGGAAATGCTGCCCCTCGGGCGCAAACCGGCCATTCACCACGTTGTGGATGAACTGGCGGCCGCGGGGATCGAGCGCATCCTCTTCGTGACCTCCAGCCGCAAAAAGGCGATCGAGGAGTACTTCGTGCATGGTGGAACTTCCGACGGGGCGGCAAAAATCCCCGTCGGTCCGTCAGATGGACGCACCGGTGGGCCAACCGGTGGACCAGCCGATGCACAGCGGGAACCGGGCAACGAAGATGGGCACGGCCCGCCCGCACTGGACTACTCGTTCGTCCGCCAGGAGGTTCCGGCCGGAAACGGCGACGCCGTGCGCCTGGGTGAGGCCTTTGCGGGATCGGACGCCTTCGTCGTGGCCTGGGGCGACGCTGTCATCCGGTCGACGGGGAAAGACAGCGTCCTGCGTCGCATGATGGCGACCCACGGGAAGGAAGACGCCGCGTGCACCATCGCGGTGGAACACGTGCCCGATGACAAGGTGTCGCGGTACGGTATCGTAAAGCCCAGGTACGTATCGGACGCGGCCTTCCCCATCGACGATATCGTGGAGAAACCGCCTGCGGAAAGCGCACCCAGCCGTTACGCCGTGTCGGCCCGATACATCTGTGGTCCCGGCATCTTCCCCGCGCTCGAGGCGACGCCGCGTGGAACAAACGGCGAACTCTGGCTCGCCGACGCCATCCGCGGCCTGCTAAGGGCGGGCAACCCAGGTGGCTTGGGCGGTCCGGGGGGCGACGTCGGCGCGCGCGGACCGGCCGGCCCCGGTGGAAATGTCTGGTGCGTACCCCTGGGGTCCGCCGACCGGCGCTACGACATCGGTACGCCTTTGACCTACTGGGAAGCCTTTGCCGATTACGCCGTGGAGGACGAGGTCGACGGACCTGCTTTCCGCGATCTTCTCCGAGGGCGGATGAACGAATCATGATTACCGAGTGCATACTGCGTGCGTTTCGGCGCGATTGTCGATCAGGTGGTCCGCATGGTCCGCACGGGCTGCATGGTCCGCACGGGCTGCATGGTCTGCTAGATACGCGCCGGGTGGAGTCCAATTGAACGGGACCCTAACCGCATCCGCACCCGGCCGTGTCGGCATAGTGGGAAATCCTACGGACATGTACGGCGGCAGCGTGATTTCGTGCTCGACCAAGGAGCGGGCGCGGGTCAGGATCCAGCCGGCGGACCGCCTGGTCCTGGACGCCGGCACCGAGCAGCGCGTCATTGCGTCGTCCGACGACCTGGCCCTACGTGAGGACATTTTCGATATCGCCCGGGTCGCGTTGACCGGAACCGAATCTACGGATCTGCTCGCCAGGATCTCGTGGTCGACCGGTATCCCCTTCCGCGCCGGCCTGTCGGGATCGACCGCGCTACTCGTATCCATGGTCGCCGGCCTGCTCGCCTATCGCGGTATCCGCCACAATCCGTACCACCAAGCGGAGCTCGTCCGCGGGATCGAGTACCAGAACCTGACCTTCTGCGGGTACCAGGACGCCTACATGTGCACCTTCGGCGGGCTTCATTACATGGATTTCAGGGGAAAGGAATTCCACCTGGAATACGGGACCGATCCCTTCGCCACCATGGAACCGATGGCTCCCGATCCGGCCCTGCCGCTTGTCGTAGTCATCACGGGAGGCCAGCGCGTCTCCGGAGGCGTGCACACCCCCTTGCGGGAACGCTGGCTCGCCGGGGAAACCGAAGTGGTCGAAGCATATAGCGCCATCGCGGCCCTGGCCCGGGAAGGCAAGAAAGTGATCCTCGATAACCGGATCGACGCGCTGGGAGCATTGATGAACGAGAACCAGGCGCTGACGCAGTCACTCGGCGGATCCAATCCCGAGGACGACCGGTTCATCGAACTCGCCCGGCGTGCAGGCGCGTCCGGTGCCAAGCTGGCGGGCAGCAGCGGGGCCATCGTGGCGCTCCACAACAACCCCGGTGAACTGGCTCGGGTCATGATGGATGCCGGCGCCGCGGGCATACTCGAACCTTCGCCGGGACCCGGACTCGATATCGAGCCGGAAGACCTGTAGGAAGTCCTTTAGGGAGCCGCCGTGAACATCACCCTCGACTACCATAAATCCGGCCTCGAGGTAAGCGTCCCGGACGAAAATCTGGCCGTTGTCCTCAAGATGCGGGAAACGCCTCCGCTCGATGATCCGGTGACCTCGACCCGGGAGGCCCTGCAGCGACCTGTGGCCGGTCCGCCCCTTGCGGAAATCGCCCGGGGCCGCCGCAACGCGTGCGTGGTCGTTTCCGACATCACCCGACCCGTCCCCCACGACATTATCCTGCCGCCGCTCCTTGAATGCCTGGAGCAAAGCGGGATCAGACCGGAGGACATCACCCTCCTGGTCGCCACGGGGCTGCACGCCCCCATGGACGAGGAACAGCTTCGCGAGACCCTGACCGGCGACGTGGTGGACCGGTATCCCGTCGTCAACCACGTCGCCCGCAGTGGGAACGAACAGGCCGACCTGGGCGCCACCAGCACAGGGATCCCTATCCGCGTGGACCGCAGATACGTGGAAAGCGACCTCAAGGTGCTGACCGGGCTGATCGAGGCGCACTTCATGGCCGGGTACTCGGGCGGACGCAAGCTGGTCGCGCCCGGACTCGTGGGCGTGGAGACGATCGAGCATCTTCACGGACCCGGTATCCTGGAGCATCCCAACGCCACGACGGGTGTGCTCGACGGCAACCCCCTTCACGAGGCCGCGCTGGAAATCGCCCGGCGGGCCGGGGTGGATTTCATCCTCAACGTGGCCATGGATGAGGACCGCCAGATCACCGGGGTGTTTGCCGGCGAGCTCGACCGGGCGCATCGGCACGGCGTCCGCCACGTGGACGGCATGGTCGTGGCCTCCGTCGAAGAACCGGTGGACATCGTCGTGACCTCGTCGGCCGGCTATCCCCTGGACACCACCTTCTACCAGGCCGTGAAGGGCATGGTCGGCGTGCTGGACATCCTGAAAGAAGGCGGATCCATCGTCATCGCCGCGGGATGCGCAGACGGGATCGGCAGCGCGGAGTTCGAAGAACTGCTTCGGAAGACGACGGACATCGACGCCTTCATCCACTGGATTCAGCAACCGGGCGTGTTCACCATCGACCAGTGGGAGATCGAGGAACTGGTCAAGGCGCTGAAGAAGGGCCGGGTGTATCTTTACACGGACGGGCTGAGTGACGACGACGTCCGGGACTGCCTGGTCGAGCCCATTCCGTCCGTCGAGGCCGGCATCACACGGGCACTGAAGCGTCACGGCGCCGGCGCCACCATCGCGGTCGTTCCAAGAGGGCCTTATGTGATCCCCAGGGTAGTGCCCGGACAGGACGCAGCCGGTTAGCGCAATGCGGGCGAGGCGGAAGCCCCCCAGCCGGATTCGCCGCCGCCGCCGCCTGAAAACGAGCCTCACATGACTTCCAACCAGTACGTCCACCACGCTCCCCGCATCCATCCGTCCGCCTTCGTGGCAGAAAGCGCCGACCTGATCGGCGCCGTCGACATCGGCAAGGACGCGAGCATCTGGTTCCAGGTGGTGATCCGGGCGGACGACGAGCCCGTAACCATCGGCGAGGGAACCAACGTGCAGGACGGCAGCGTCCTCCACATCGACGCCGGCATGCCCACCGAACTGGGCAAGGGCGTAACCGTGGGGCACCGCGCCATCGTCCACGGCGCGGTGGTGGAGGACCACGTGCTGATTTCCATGGGCGCCGTGATCCTCAGCGGCGCGCGGATCGGCAGGCACAGCATCATCGGCGCCGGCGCACTGGTGCTCGAAAACACGGAAGTACCTCCGGGCTCCCTGGTCGTAGGCGTTCCCGGACGGGTGGTACGTTCCGTCACGGACGAGCAGATCGAACGCATACACCGGACCGCGGAAGGATACGTCGAACGGGGAAGAATCTATCTGGAACGGCGGGTTCACGACGCTTTCTGACAGCCTGATTCGTGGCGCTCCGGACTACGGATCAGGCGTCAGAATCCACTTGACTTTGACGGGTCTGTTCTGTAGTTTGCGGTGCTCTGTTATGCTGGTCCTGAGCGCCTGTAGCTCAATTGGATAGAGCACCTGACTACGGATCAGGAGGTTGGGGGTTCGACTCCCTCCGGGCGTATTTTCCGTGGGACGCGGGAGCATGAGAACGAACGAGGGCGAACACGAAGAATGGCTCAGGCTGGCGCTGGAAGAAGCCCGGTTGGCGGAAGCCGCCGGTGATGTGCCCGTCGGGGCCGTGATCGTGCGCGATGGCGTGGTCATCGGCCGGGGCCAGAATCGCGTGGAGCGTTTGCGCGATCCCACCGCCCATGCCGAGATGCTCGCGATCCGCGAAGCCAGTGCGTCGCTGGGTTATGAACGGCTGGCCGGGGCCACGATTTACGTTACGCTGGAACCCTGCGCCATGTGCGCGGGGGCGATCGTGCTGGCTCGTCTGGACGAACTCGTGTACGGGGCAGACGATCCCAAGACCGGGGCCTGTGGGTCCCTGCGCGATATCGTGCGGGACACCCGGTTGAATCACCAGGTGGCTGTAACGCGAGGTGTGCTGGCGGAATCCTGTTCAAGGCTGCTGAAGGACTTCTTCAGGGCAAAAAGGGGAGCGGGCGGTACAGCTGACGAACCGAGGTTGCCGGAGAGGTGCGAGAGTGGTTGAATCGGACGGTCTCGAAAACCGTTGTGCCTTCGGGCACCGTGGGTTCGAATCCCACCCTCTCCGTTAAAGTTTTTCAATGTGTTCTCTCCTTACTGGCCTGATGCTTCCGGCGTCCACGTCCCATCCCTCTGCTTAACAGCTTCCTTTAGCCACCTCGATCCATCTCCACAGCATCTGACTAGATATCGCATGGTTCCGCCAGTTCCTTGAGGGAGATTCCCTGTAACCAAACCTGGAATTCAGCGTCGACCGGTGTGCAGATCGAAGTTCCCCGTGTAAGCAGATGGGTGAGGTTGAGCGATTTAATCTCCTGTGGTAAACGACCGGACATTTCCGTATTTAATCTGACGTCGAACTCTTCAAGGCTCGCAAGTCGTGCTATTTCCGACGAAACGGATCCCGACAAACGATTGAGCGCAAGACGAAGTGTTTCCAGTTTGCGGAGTCGATAGAGTTCCACCGGAATGCTGCCCGTCAGCAAACCCTCCGAAAGATCAAGCAGGGTCAGGTTCTCAAGTTGACCAATCTCTTCCGGAATAGGCCCTGACAAGCCGTTGGTTCCCAGAAACAGCACGTTCAGATTCTTAAGCTGACCGATTTCGTCGGGGATATTGCCTTCCAGGTCGTTATCATTCAGCATCAATGTATTCAGGTTAGATAACCTTCCAATCTCCGGTGGGATCGTACCTGTCAACTCGTTATCCTGCAATAACAGCGTCTTGAGGCTTCCAAGTTGTCCGATTTCCGGCGGCAAGGTTCCGGAAATGTCGTTGTACATCAGGATCAGCGTCTCGAGGTTTTTTAGTTTCCCGATCTGGGGCGGTATGCTCCCGGTCAGACTGTTCCTCTCCAGGTAGATTCTCTTCAGTTGGGAGAGTTCACCGATCTCCGGAGGGATCTCGCCTTCCAGATCGTTCGCGAACATGTTTATCTCAGTCACTCTGCCCTCTTCATTGGTCACTAACCCAAACCATGTCTCCACGGGACTGTGGCTCAACCAGTTGTTTTTGTTATCCCAATGAGGCCCGTTTGTAGCGTTGTAAAACGCTGTTAGCGCATCCAGATCGGGGTGAGGGTTGACTACCCCACAGGTTTCGTAACTGGCGTTTTCGATGGTGCTGAGCCAGTGCTGAAATTCATCGTCTTCCGAGAAACACAGTTGCGTACCGGCCAACAGGAGCGTATCGAGACTCAAGCGGGTAAGTTCCATCGGCAGCGGTCCGCCGAGATCAGGATTGTCGGTGAGATCAAGATGCGTGAGGTGTCCCAACAGGTGTATCTCCTGCGGCAACCGACCCTGCAGGTTGTTCTCCGCAAGGTTCAGGACGGTCACGAATCCATCTTCATTCGTGGTTATTCCAAACCAACTGCCCGCGTATTCGCTGCTTCCCCAGCCCTCGTTGACTGTCCAGTTGCTACCTAGCGTGCGTTTGTACAGGGCATCCAGTGCAATTCTTTCGAACCTGAGATCATCGCAGTCGGTAATACGTCTTTCCGGTATCCCCCCGAGCCATGCCTGAATGTCGCTCGAACGTTGTGCACATACCTGCGTTCTGTGCATCAACAGTCGCTCGAGGTTGTCGAGTGCCGTAATTGATTCAGGCAGATAGCCGGTCAGACCGATATTGTCCTGAAGTTGCAGACTGACGAGGTTCTCCAACTGGCCCAGCGTGGGTGGAAGCGGACCGGTTAAGAGATTACTGGAGAGATCCAGCATCTCCAGTTCGGTAAATTCCCCCAATTCGTAAGGCAATTCGCCCGAAATCATGTTGCCGGGGAGGGATATCGATCGCACTTGCCCATTCGAATCGGTCTCGATGCCGAACCATTCCCCGATAGGCCGGTCCGAGAGCCAGTGCTGACTTTCTGTCCAGTTTTCGCCGTCCATTTCATTGTACAAAGTGACCAGTATTTCGCGGTCCGTATCGGTATACTCACACGTGGCAACTCGGTCCAGAGACTGAATTTCCAGCAACCAGTCATAGAACTCCGGATCCTGTGGAGCGCACAGTGCTGTGTTCCGTGCATAGAGTCTGACGTTCCGGAGGTTGAGAAACGATCTGGGTATCGGTCCGGAAAGTTCGGGGTTGTCTTCGAGGAAGAGGCCTTCCAGTTGGCGGAGTTCTCCCAACTCCGGCGGTAGGGAACCCGATAGCTGATTAAACGACAGCACCAGCTTTATGAGGTTGTTTAACCGGCCCAGTTCAGCGGGTATTGATCCGGTCAACCGGTTATTGTCCAAAAACACTTCCTCCACTTTTGCAAGAAGACCCAGTTCCTTGGGAATCGCCCCGGTCAATCTGTTGTCGCCAAGAAACAGTGCCCTTAGTTCGCTCAGTTCCCCGATCTCTTGTGGTATATTTCCCGTCAACTGGTTTTCATGCAGTGCAAGATGCTCGATTTTCGAAAGGTTACCCAACTCAGGCGGGATGGGGCCCTCTAACTCATTATCTGACAGATTCAGTTCCTCAAGTTGGGACAACTGACCGAGTTCCGCCGGGATCTGACCCTTGAGATTGTTCGAACGAAGCCATAGTGCCTTCACATTTCCCCGACCATCCAGGGTAACGTCGGACCACTCACGCACAGGTTTCTCGCTCAACCAGTTTTCGGAACGGTTCCAGTTCTCCCCATTGGTCTGGTTGTACAGTAATACTAAAACATCCCGGTCCGGACTTCGCACCGAGACAGTAACCTGGGTTTCAACATCAACCCTCAAGTATCTCGCGACGATCTTGGTTTCGCCGTTCCCAACGGCAGTTACCAGGCCATTCTCGTCTACTGTTACGATATCTGTCTCATAGCTCGTCCACGACACGCTGGCATCTCGTAACGCATGTCCATTCGAATCCTCAATAACCGCTTTCAACTGAACCGTCTCACCGACAGCCGATAATGTCACCGGCGAGGGTTCGACGACAAACCTGGCCATCACCTGTGACACCCATACATCGACGCTGGCCGTGGCATTCCCCGATCTTGCCGTGACCTTGACATGTCCGTTCATGACCGCGGTTACCAGACCCTGGGCTGTGACCGTCGCTATACGTGCATCGCTGCTCGACCAGGCCACTTGCGCATCGTTTATCGGTCTGTTGTTCTGATCCCAGACCTGAGAGGTGAGTTGAACGGTCTGGCCAATCGCATACAATGGGAACTCTGACATGGCCGGAGAAATACGGACTATGGAGGGTACTGATGCCGGCGTCGGTGGAGGTGATGGAGGCGATGGAGGTGATGAAGGCGGGGGTACCGGAGGAGCCGGTTTTGATGGGCTGTCTTTACCACAGGAGGTGGATGCAAGTATCACGCCTAGCAACAGAACATGCAATACAATCCGGTGCATCTGGTTTCCTGACCAATGAAAAGTGGCCACCCAGTGGATCTGATAGCTCTAAACCGTGACTTTTAATCTGGCCTTTCGGTAAATCTAACAGTTCGTTACTACACAACCAACCGGAAATTACTCACAAATTGGAAATAACGCAGAGATGGTAAATAACCAATCGTAAGTGTCCTGGAAGTGGTGAGAGCGTGGTATTCCAGAGTGATCAGGCAGGTGAATTTACTGTTGTTTCCGGAAGGGGTTTTCGTTAAATTGTCCGATCCGACTCGGCGTTTACATTTCCTGCAAAGGCGGGTGTACGGACAGCATTACTTAACACTTGGACCTGGGAGAGGTGCGAGAGCGGTTGAATCGGCACGCCTGGAGAGCGTGTGTTCACCATGTGGACCGTGGGTTCGAATCCCACCCTCTCCGTAATTGTTTTGGGGCAGTAGCTCAGTTGGGAGAGCGCCAGAATCGCAATCTGGAGGTCGGCGGTTCGATTCCGCTCTGCTCCACTCGGAAGGCCGGGCGCCAGGCAGCCGGTGTTCAAGGCAGCCGGTGTCCCGCCATCCGCATTACAGGCTTGGATCGATTACGGTCGTGCTAGATGGGGAGTTAGCGGTGCCCTGTAACCCGCAACCCGCTACAGCGGGATCGAATTCCCATCCCGAGGATCGCACTTGCGTCGCCGGTATGCGCTGCATCCGGTATTGAAAGTCAGGTCCCGCGCAACGTGACAACGCCCAACCCCGTCAGGACCGGAAGGTAGCAGCGGTAAGCGCATGAAGCGTGTGCCGCGGGAGCGCCTGACCGGAGCCGGCGGCACGGATGCCTCGATACGAGTAGATTCGAGGGTGGGTGCACGACCGCTTTATCTTTTCCCCTTCGTTCCGCCTGCCTCTTGTCCCGAGTAACCCAGGCATGGAGGGTTGGGCATTGGCCTACGAAGTCACCGCCCGAAAATGGCGCCCCCAGGAATTTGACGGCGTGATCGGGCAGGAACACGTCACCACTACGCTGAAAAACGCCATTCAGGCGGGCCAGATCGCCCATGCCTACCTCTTCGCCGGACCCCGCGGCGTGGGCAAGACGACCACGGCCCGCATCCTGGCCAAGGCCCTGAACTGCATCGACGGTCCCACGGTGACGCCCTGCAACGTCTGCACGTTCTGCCAGGAAATCTCGGAAGGACGCAGCGTCGACGTGCTGGAAATCGACGGCGCGTCCAACAACCGGGTCGAACAGGTCCGGACGCATCTGCTCGAGAGCGTCAAGTACACGCCCAGCCAGGGCAAGCACAAGATCTACATCATCGATGAAGTGCACATGCTGACCAAGGAGGCCTTCAACGCCCTGTTGAAGACGCTTGAAGAGCCCCCTGCCCACGTGTACTTCATCTTCGCGACGACGGACCCCCGGAAGGTGATCCCCACCGTGCTCTCCCGGTGCCAGCGCTTCGACTTCAGGCGCATATCGGGGCCCACCATCGTGGATCACCTGGCCATGATCAGCGAGAAAAGCGGGTACGGCGTCCAGCGCGAGGCCCTCGCCCTCATCGCGCGCCGGGTGGACGGCAGCATGCGGGACGCCGAAAGCCTGCTGGACCAGGTCGTCGCCTTCGGCGGCGAGGCGCTGACCGCCGGCGAGGCGGCGGAGGTCCTGGGCATCGTGGACCAGGACGTCTACTTCGAGTTGCTGGACATCGTGGCGGAACAGGACGTGCCCAAAGGGCTGGAACTGGTCGACCGGATCTTCGGCCAGGGACACGATCTCGAGGAGATCGTCCTGGGCATCCTGGAACACCTGCGCAACCTGCTCGTCGTCAAGGCGGCGCCCGAAGCGGAAGTGCTGATCGGAGACGCCGCCCTCGCGTTGGACCGCTTCCGGGAACAGGCCGGACGATTCGAGACGGAAGACCTGCTCAGGCTCTCCCAGCTGGCCACGCAGATGGAACAGTCGGTAAAGACCAGCGCGCTTCCCCGGGTGCAGCTCGAGACCGGTGTCGTGCGCATGATACGCATGGCCCGATCGGTGCAGTTGACCGACGTCATGGCCCGCCTGTCCGAAATGGCCCGGCGCGCGGAATCGGGAGAGGGAGGAGCGGTAGCCGAAGGAGCGGGAGACGGTGGAGAGGCTTCCGGGACAGAGGCTTCCGAAACCCCGTCCTCTCAGACTGTCGGTCCAACGGCTGGCGCCGCGCCTGCCCCATCACCCGCACCAGACGCTAATGCGAGCCAAAGCTCCGCGACATCCACCGAGCCCTCGACGGTCACCGAGTTACCCGCGGCATCCACCGAGTCATCGACGACAGCCACCGAATCATCGGCGGCCACGCCGACTTCACCGAAACTGGATCTCCGGGAAGCCCGCAACCGTTGGCCCGCCATCGTGGATGAGATCACCCGGCAAAGAAACGGCCTGGGCATTCTGTTGGCAGAAGCCGTGCTTTCGGACTGCTCGCTTCCCGATAACGCCGGTCCGGAAGCTACCTACAGGCTTACCCTGAGGTTCGAGTCCAGCCATGTGTTTCATATGCAGCAGATGGAGAAACGTGAAAACAAATCGCTGATACAGTCGGAAAGCACCAGGGTACTGGGCATACCGGTCCGGATCGAATGCGAGATCGACAAAAGCGCCGCGGCGGATGTCACCAAACCGAAAACCGAAGACGCCGGTGCGGAAATGACAGGTGGAGGCGGAAGCACGGCGGCGGAAATCACCACACAGAAAACCGATGACGCAGCAGCGAGTATATCCGGTGACGACGACCCGGCCGATGACGCCGGGGCCGATGACGCCGGGGCCGATGACGCCGGAGCCGGTCTGGACGAATACCCCGGCTCGGCCGAAGAAATCGTCAGCGAAGCACAGGACACCACTACGGCCGGGAATACAGGCGGTCAGACGGCAAACACCCGCGCGGGCGCCGCGAAAGATCCGGCCGTCCGGAAAATCGTGGAGGCCTTCGACGGCCGGATCGTGACGGACTGAGTCCGGGTCGCGGCTGGCGAAGGCGGGCAGTAAAAAAAAGGAAAATAACATGGCCAAGGGCATGTCGGGCATGATGAAGCGCGTCCAGCGGATGCAGAAGAAGATGATGCAGATACAGGAAGAAATGGCCGGGAAGCGGGTCGAAGGCACTGCGGGCGGCGGGATGGTTACCGCGGTGGTCGACGGCAGGCTGAGCGTCGTGGAGATCAGGATCGATCCGGCCGTGGTGGACGCCGATGACGTGGAAATGCTCGAAGATCTCATACTGGCCGCCGTCAACCAGGGCCAGCAGAAGGCGCAGGAACTGGTGAACCAGGAAATGGGCCAGATCACCGGCGGACTGAACATCCCCGGCCTGGGTCCGTAACACTCCGTCGCGAGACGTTTCGCAGGTCCCGGTCCGGTCTTACCGTCCGGTCTTGCTGCCCGGTCGTACTGGATGTAAACCCATGGTGCGCAAATACAGTTCCGAGGCCCTGGCCATCCTGGTGGACGAGTTGAGCCGCCTGCCCAACATCGGCAGGGTGACGGCCCAGCGGCTGGCCTTCCATATACTGAAGGGGCCCGCCGAACGCGCCTTTTCGTTGTCCGACGCCATCCGCGCGGTGAAGGAGAAGGTCCGGTACTGCAGCGTGTGCTGGAACATCACCGAGTCCGCAACGTGTGAGATCTGTCACGACGCCCGGCGTAAACCGGAGACCATCTGCGTGGTGGAAGAGCCCCGCGATGTGATCACGCTCGAAAGCACGGGAGAATACCGCGGCCTGTACCACGTGCTCCACGGCGCGCTTTCGCCCCTCGACAACATCACTCCGGACGACATACGCGCCCGGGAGCTCGTGGACCGGATGGGCGATTCGGTGGAAGAGGTCATCATCGCGACCAATCCCAATATCGAGGGAGAAGCCACCGCGCTCTACCTCAGCCGCCTGATCAAGCCCCTGGGCGTGCGGGTTACCCGTCTCGCCAGGGGTCTTCCCATGGGCGGCGACCTGGAGTACGCCGACGAAGTGACCCTCGCCCGCGCCCTGGAAGGCCGCACTGAGTTGTAACAAGGAACTGAATCAAGACCGCCGGACCGATCCGGCGATCCCCATGCCGCCATGAACCTGCCCAACAAGCTGACCATATTCCGTATCATCCTGAGTCCCATCTTCATGGTCTTCTTCTTGGTAGATACATTGTATACACGATATATCGCGCTGGTCATCTTCATGATCGCGGCGCTGACGGACCTCTACGACGGCTACCTGGCACGCAAGACCGGGGTGATCACCAGTTTCGGCAAGTTCATGGACCCTCTCGCGGACAAGATCCTCACGTCCACCGCGCTGATCTGCTTCGCGTCCCTCGGTTACATCTATACGTGGATGGTCCTGGTCATCATCGGAAGGGACTTCATCGTGACCGGCCTGCGGTGTATCGCGGCGTACCGTGGCCTGCTCATCCTGCCGACCCAGGTGGCCAAGTGGAAGACCGCCTCGCAGATGGTGGTCATCGTGATCATCCTGCTCTATATCAACGTCCAGACGACCATGATCGCCTTCGGCCAGTGGAACGGGGAATTCGACGATATCGCATGGTGGGTCCTCAACGGCATGGTCTTCGTCTCCATGGTGCTCACGGTCAGTTCCGGCCTGGACTACGTGGTCAAGAACCGGTCCATCATCACCAGTCTGCTGAGGTAGGCATGCGCGCCCTGATCACCTTGCTGTCGACCGGATGTTATGTCGGCTACACGCCCCACGCGCCCGGCACGGCGGGCAGCATGCTGGGACTCGGGCTGGTCTGGGCGCTGACCGGTCCACTCGGGCTGACCCTGCCCTATTACCTGGTGGCCACCGCGATCCTTTTCTTCCTGGGCGTCTGGGTGTCGAGCCGGGCGGAACCCCTCTTCGGCCACGACGGGCCCAGGATCGTCATCGACGAAATCGCCGGCGTCCTGATCGTATTCGCCGGCATGCCGTTCGATCTGTTGACCGTGGTCGCGGGGTTCGTCCTGTTTCGCGTGCTGGATATCTGGAAACCTTATCCCTGCGACCGGGTGCAGCGCCTTCCCGGTGGGTTGGGGGTCATGATGGACGATGTCGTGGCCGCGGTCTACGCCCATCTCCTCCTGCGGATCCTAACGGGGTTCCTGTCATGAAGTCCGCCGCGATCATCACGATCGGCGACGAACTGCTCTACGGTTCCGTGGTCGATACTAACGCCGCCTATATCGGCCAGCGCCTGACAGAGACGGGCATCGAGCCGGTCTGTTCCATGACCGTGGGCGACGAGGGGCGGCGCATCGGCCAGGCCCTGGAAACCGTGTGCCGTCAGGCGGACGTGGTGCTCGTCACGGGGGGACTCGGGCCTACACACGACGACGTGACCAAGACCGTCATCGCAGAGGCGATCGGACAAGACCTGGTCTTTCATTCCGCAATCATGGAGACCGTGGAGCGGATGTTCACCCAGCGGGGCATGGTCATGCCGGAATCGAACCGCATCCAGGCCTATATGCCCCGGCACGCCGAGGTGCTCGACAATCCCGTGGGGACGGCGCCCGGCTTCCTGGTACGCCACCACGACGCCGCTGTATTCGTCATGCCGGGCGTGCCCCGCGAGATGAAGAAGATGCTGAACGAACAGGTGCTGCCGCGGCTGAAGGACCAGGGCGCGGGGAGAGTCATCCTGCACCGGTGGATCCGCACCACGGGCATCGGCGAATCGAATCTCTCCCAGATCATCGGCGATGTCATCGAAGCGGCCGAGGACGTCAAGATCGCCTCCCTGCCCCAGGAGACCGGGGTAAACCTGCGGCTTACGGCCGAGGGCCGCACCGGGGAGGAAGCCCGGCGGCGCATCGAAGCCGTCGAAACAAGGATGATCGCCCGGGCCGGCGAGCATATCTACGGCGTGGACGACGATACCCTCGAAGAGGTGGTGGGACGCCTGCTCCGGGAGGCGGACGCGACCGTGGCGATCGCCGAATCCTGCACCGGCGGCCTCGTGGCCTCCCGCATGACCGACGTTCCGGGCAGTTCCGACTACCTGCTGGAAGGGGTCGTGTCCTACAGCAATGCCGCGAAAATGGCGCGCCTGGAGGTGCCGGTGAGCACGATCGATCGTCACGGCGCGGTGAGCGAGGAAACCGCGGCAGCCATGGCCCAGGGCATCCGGCATACCAGCGGCGCCACCTACGGACTGTCCACTACCGGCGTCGCGGGGCCCGGAGGCGGGACCCCCGAAAAACCGGTGGGACTGGTCTACCTGGGTCTCGCCTCGGCGGACGGCGTCGAGACGCGAAAACTCATGCTGGGGCCGGACCGGCAGGTCAACAAGACCCGTGCCGCGCTGGCCGCCCTGAACCTGCTGCGGCAAGCACTCACCCACGCGTCCGGCACGAACCGGATTACAGGGAACCGCAACCCGCAGGTCACGTAGACAACCCCCAGGCCACGTAGAAAGGTATTCGATGCGTACGTTCATCGCCGTGGAAGTCCCGGATTCCGCCAAGGACCGGATCGCACAACTGATCAATCACCTTAAGTCGACGGGGACCGACATCAAGTGGGTGGAACCGGACAACATCCACGTTACGCTGAAGTTCCTCGGCAATATCGAGACGGACCAGCCGGCGGTCATTCGCGACGGTCTGGGCGCGGCGCTCGATTCGGTGAATGCCTTCGACCTGAAGCTGGGACGCATCGGCGCTTTCCCGGATATGAACCGCCCGCGCGTCTTCTGGGTTTCGGTCATGGAAGGACGGGACGAACTGGTCGCCATGCAGCAGCGCATCGAGGCCGAACTGCACGCCCGCGGCTTCGTTCGGGAGGAAAGGCCCTTTTCGCCGCACCTGACCATCGGTCGGGTACGATCGCCGCGGGGCCTGGCCAAGCTGACGGATCTGGTCCGGGACATGGCGTTCGAGACCGAACCGTTCACGGTGAAGCGCGCAGCCGTGGTGAAGAGCGACCTGAAACCGGACGGGCCGTTGTACACGGTCATCGATCATATCGAACTGGAATGACCAACTGGAATGACCAACTGGAATGACCATGCCGACCATAACGGATATCACCCCGCGGGGGAGCGGAGGTCGACGGGAACGCAAGGTCACGATCGACGGGGAACGCATCCTGACGATCACGGAAGAGACCTTCCTCCGGTTCGGACTTTTCGACGGCCAGGCGATGGACCCGGAACGGCTGCGGGAAGTGGAACTGGCCGACGGCGTCTCCCGGGCCATGACCGAAGCCCACCGGCTCATCGACCACCGCATGCGTACGCGACGCGAGCTGGAGGTGAGACTCAAGTCCAGGGGGCGGCCGGACGAGGTGATCGACCAGGTGCTTGACCGGCTTGAGCACGCGGGACTGATCGACGACGGGCGCTTCGCCCGGCTGTGGATCGACGAACGGCTACGGAGAAGGCCGGCCGGCCTGTCCCTGTTGCGCCGCGAGTTGCGCCAGAAGGGGATTGATGCCGAAATCGTCGATACCGCCCTCGAGGATAGTGCATCCCGCGAAGGGGAAACCGAACGGGCCTACGAAGCGCTGCACCGCCAGTCTTATCGATATGCACGGCTCGACCGCGACGCGGCACACCGCCGCATGGTCGCCTTCCTGGGCAGGCGCGGGTTCGGGCAGGCCGTCATCTACCAGGTCGTCCATCGCGTGCTGGACGAGATAGAGGAGTCCCGAAATTGACCGGAGCCGAACTGCGCAAGTCCTTTACCGAGTTTTTCGCCGACCGCGGCCACACGATCGTGCCGAGCGCCAGCGTGGTGCCCTGGGACGATCCCACGTTGCTCTTCACCAACGCGGGGATGAACCAGTTCAAGGACGTTTTTCTTGGGAAGAGCACACGCGAATACGTGCGCGCCGTGGATTTCCAGAAATGCATTCGGGCCGGTGGAAAACACAACGACCTCGAAGACGTGGGCCGATCGCCCATTCACCAGACCTTCTTCGAAATGCTGGGGAACTGGTCCTTCGGCGACTACTACAAGGAAGAAGCCATAACCTGGGCCTGGGAACTGCTCACAGAGAGGTTGGATCTCCCCGCTGAACGTTTGTGGGTTTCCGTGTTCCGCGAGGATGACGAGGCCGAGCTGCTCTGGCAGCGCCACACCGGCGTGCCCGCCGACCGCATACTCCGATTCGACGAGAAGGACAATTTCTGGGAAATGGGCGAGACCGGGCCCTGCGGTCCCAACTCGGAAATCCACTACGACCTGGGGCCGGAGCGGACAGGTCGAAATGAAGATCCCGGCCATGTCGGCGGGGCCAACGGAGACCAGGCACTTGAAGACCCTACACGCCTGGTGGAGATCTGGAACCTGGTCTTCATCCAGTACGACCGGGGCGCCGATGGCGCGTTGACACCCCTGCCGTCCCGCCACGTCGACACGGGCATGGGGTTCGAACGGATGCTCAGCATCCTGCAGGGCGTGGATTCGAACTACGATACCGACGTGTTCCGCCCGCTGATGGACCACATCGGCGAACTGTCGCAACATCCCTACGCGAAAGGGGATACGGATGTGGCCTACCGCGTGGTCGCCGACCACATCCGGGCCCTGGCCTTCGCCATAGCCGACGGCGCCCTGCCTTCCAACGAAGGACGGGGCTATGTCCTCAGGCGCATCCTCCGCCGCGCGGCGCGGTATGGCCGCAATCTCGGCCTGGCCGATCCGTTCCTCTACCGGCTCGTGCCGACGCTCACCGAAGAGATGGGCGCGGCCTACCCGGAACTCTCCGCCGCGCAGGAAAAGGTGGAGCAGGTGATCCGGTCCGAAGAGGAGAGCTTCGGGCGCACGCTCGATCACGGCATCGAACTCTTCGAGGATATCGTCGAACGGGCGGGCGCCGAGGGACGAAATGAAATCCGGGGCGTAGAGGCCTTCAAACTTTACGATACCTACGGTTTCCCTGTGGATTTGACGCAACTGATGGCCGATGAGAAGGACATGACGGTGGATATGGCCGGCTTCGAGGCGGAGATGGGACAGCAGCGGGAGAGGTCGAGGTCCGGCGGTAAAACGGTGTACGTATCGGCACAGGGTACCTTACCCAATGTGACTGGTTCTGCAGAAGTCAAAGTCGTCACTAATACCAAGTTCGTCGGTTACGACACCCATTTAGTGGAAAGGACGACCATCGCCGCCCGTGAAAACGGCTCCGTCCTCCTCACCGAAACCCCCTTCTACGCCGAATCGGGCGGACAGGTGGGCGACACCGGCTGGCTTGAGACGGAATCGGGCGGGCGGATCGCCGTGCTGGACACCACGCGGGACGGCGACACGATCATCCACCAATGCGACCCGGGCAGCGCCGCTGATCTCAAACCCGGCATGACCGTCACCGCGCGGGTCGACTCGGACCGCAGGCAGTCCATCATGCGGAACCATACGGCGACTCATCTCCTGCACGCCGTGCTTCGGGAGACCCTGGGCGCCCACGTGGAACAGCGGGGCTCCGTAGTCGCGCCCGACCGCCTGCGTTTCGATTTCGCGCATTTCAGCGCCGTCACGCCCGAAGAACAGAACGCGATCGAACGCCGGGTCAACGAGCTCGTATGGGAGAACATCCGCGTCGAGCCGTTCGAAACCGACCTTGAAGAAGCGAAGCATCAGGGCGCCATGGCGCTTTTCACCGAAAAGTACGAGGACCGGGTGCGCGTGGTGCGCATCGGCGAGGTGAGCCTGGAGCTGTGCGGCGGCACCCACCTCGGCGCCACGGGCGAGATCGGGTTGTTCCGGCTGGTCCGGGAATCGGGCATCGCCGCCGGCGTGCGGCGGGTGGAGGCCCTGACCGGCGCCGGCGCGTACGAATCCGTCAAACGGGACGAAGGACTCGTCGCGGGGGCCGCGGAGGCCCTCAAGAGCGAGCCGGAGGACCTGGCGAAAAGGGCCGGGGACCTGACTGCACGGGTCCGCGAGCTGGAACGGCACATCCGGGAAATGGGCCGGTCCTCGTCGCAGAACTGGGTCGATGAACTCGCAGACGGCGCCGTGGACGCGGACGGCGTCGCCGTCGCCGCGGGCCGGGTGGATTGCCCGGACATGGACACCCTCCGCGCCATGGGAGACTCGCTGCGCGAGCGACTTTCCGGCGCAGCGGTCGGCGTGCTGTTCGCCAGCTTCGAGGAACGCCCCGTCTGTATCGTCGTGGCGACCGATGGCGCGATTTCCGGGCGCGGGCTCCACGCGGGCAAACTGGCGCGGGATGTGGCCGCCTTCATCGGCGGAGGCGGCGGGGGCAAGGCGCATATGGCACAGGCCGGGGGGAAGGACGCGTCCCGGATCGACGAAGCCGTGGACCAGGCGCCGGGTGTCGTCGAAAAACACCTGCGGGACGCCTGACCGGCGGGTGACAGGAGCAAATGCGCATCCTCATAACCGGGGCCCGGGGACAACTGGGTACGGACCTGCAGCGTTCGCTGGCGGATCACGAACTGATTCCGTGCACGCACGGTGAACTCGATGTCACCGAGAAACATCGCGTTTACGCTCTGATGAAGGACCACCGGCCCGATGCGGTGATCAATACCGCGGCGTACCACCGGGTCGACGAGTGCGAGTCCCATCCCGACAAGACCTTCGCCGTCAATGCCTTCGGCCCCTGGCACCTGGCCATGGCCTGCCGCATGTACGGGGCGAAACTGGTGCACGTCAGCACGAATTTCGTCTTCGACGGCACGGCGGACCGGCCTTACCGGGAGGATGACCTGCCCCTTCCCCTGAACGTCTACGGCACGGCCAAGCTCTCCGGCGAACACCTGGTGCGTTCGACCTGGGACCGTCATTTCATCATCCGCACCACCGGCCTGTTCGGCCACTCCGGCGGGGGCGGGAAAGGATACAATTTCGTCGAGGCCATGATTCGTGCCGGCACGGAAAGACGGGAAGTGGTCGTGGTCAGCGACCAGGTGATGTCGCCCACGGGGACGGACGACCTGGCCAGCGCCCTTGCGGAACTGGTGACCACCGACGCCTTCGGCACGTACCATGTGACCAGCGCAGGCGCGTGTTCCTACTATGACTTTGCACGGACTATATTTCGAAAGACAGGCATCGAAGCGGCCGTGAAGCCCACGACCACCGAAGCGTACGGCGCGCCCGCCGCCCGGCCCCTGTACACGGTACTGGACAACGGCCGGATCCGGTCCCTGGGCATCGCGGAAATGCCCTCCTGGGAGGACGCCCTGGACGGTTACCTGGCGCGGCGGGCAAACCGCGGCGACGCGCGGGGGGCGCACCCGGACGCCATCGACCCGCCGAAGGCTGGCCCCACCAACGAAACAAACGGCGGGAATCCATGATCATCACTCAGACGCCCCTGCGCATCAGCTTCGCCGGCGGCCTCACGGATTTCGCCGATTTCTACGAACGGGAGGACGGCCTGGTCGTCAGCGCGGCCATCGACAAGTACATCTTCGTCATCATCAACGAACGGTTCGACGACCGTATCTACGTCAACTACTCGAAGCGGGAGGCCGTCGATCATCCCGATGAGATCGAGCACGACCTGATCCGGGAGGCGCTGCGGCTCACCGGCGTGACCCGGGGCGTGGAGATCACGACGCTGACGGACATCCCTTCCGAGGGATCGGGCCTGGGGTCCTCGAGCAGCATCACGGTCGGCCTGCTGAATGCCCTGTATACCTATTGCGGCAACCCGCAGCCTACCGAGAAACTGGCTCGGGACGCATGCGAGATCGAGATCGAACGGTGCGGCCAGCCCATCGGGAAGCAGGACCAGTACATCGCGGCCTACGGCGGACTGTGCGGGTTCACGTTCCGGCCCGGCGGCGTGGAGGTGGAACGCCTCGGTCTCGCCGACGGTCACGCGGAACGGCTGGGCGAAAGCCTGATGCTGTTCTACACCAACAAGACCCGCAAGGCAGAGACCATCCTGCGCGAGCAGAAAGCGAACATGACCGGCAAGTTCGCCCTGGTGAAAGAGATCAAGTCCGTGGCGCAAAGCGCGCGGTCAGCCCTCGCGGCGGGAGAGATCGACCGCATGGGCGAGCTGCTGGACCGGGGCTGGACCTGGAAGTACAAGATGTCCGGACTCGTGAGCAACGACGAGATCGACGCCATGTACCGGAAGGCCAGGGACGCCGGCGCCACGGGCGGCAAGGTGTGCGGCGCGGGCGGCGGCGGCTTCCTGCTCCTGTGCTGCCCGGAGTCCTCCCGGCCCCGGGTGCGCGACGCGCTGTCCGACTACCGGGAACTGCCCTTCAACCTGGAACGCGACGGCACCAAGGTGATCTTCAACATGCGAAGGCAGGTATCGAAATGATCCGCGAATACCTCGACTGGACGGGGGTGGTCCGATGATCCGCGAATACCTCGAATGGACGAAGGAGGTCCTCGGCCGGATCGAACCCGGCGAAGTGCAGGCGCTCATCGACCTCCTGATGGACGCGCGGAAGAACGGGCGGGGGATCTTCGTCATCGGCAACGGCGGCAGCGCGGCCACGGCTTCCCACTTCGCCGTGGACCTGGGCAAGGGCACGCTCCGCGGCACGGAGGACGCGCCCCGCTTCCGGGTCAACAGCCTCACAGACAACCTGCCCTACGTCACGGCCTGGGCCAACGACTTCGACTACGACCTGGTCTTCGAGCAGCAGCTGCGCAATCTCGGTGCGCCGGGCGACGTGGTCATCGGCATCAGCGCTTCGGGGAACAGCCCCAACGTGATCCGCGCCATGGAGTTCGCCCGTTCCGCCGGGATGGTGACGGTCGCGGTGACGGGGTTCTCCGGCGGCGCCCTGAAGGCATCGGCGAAGCACTCGGTCCACGTCCCCGTGGACGACTACGGCATGGCGGAAAACATGCACATGATCATCGTCCACATCATCATCACGCAGACCACATCCCGCGTTGCGGACGGCGAATGACCCTTCGTTCCTTTGCCAAGATCAATCTCGCCATTCACCTGCTCGGCAAGCGGGCCGACGGCTACCACGAGATCGTCACGCTGATGGAGACCGTGGACCTGGCCGATGAACTGGAAGTGTCCGCACAGGAGCAGGGAACGACCGTCACCTGCTCCGACCCGGCCGTGCCGACGGACGGGCGCAACCTGGTCCACAGGGCGGCCGGACTCGTACGGGCACGCTGCGGAATCGGGGACCGGGGCGCGCGGATCCACATCGAGAAGCGCATCCCCGTGGCCGCGGGACTCGCCGGCGGGAGCGGCAACGCGGCCATGACGCTGCACGGACTCAATGCGCTCTGGTCGCTGGGGTTGGGAGAAGCAGACCTGGCGGACTTAGCCGCGGAGCTCGGATCCGACGTGCCCTTCTGTCTCCATGGCGGTGTGGCCGTAGCTTCCGGACGGGGGGAAAAGGTCGCCTGGCTGGATGCGCCCGGACCGCGCCACTACGTCCTGGTCTGCCCACCCCTCGAAGTCGCGAGCGGATGGGCCTACAGCCAATGGAAAATGGAATTGACAAAGGACGCGTCCTGTATTAACTTAATCTCTTCTGTCATGCAGGACGGGGATGCCGATAGACTGGCCTCCTGTCTGCATAACGATCTGGAACCGGCGGTCCGGGCAGCCCACCCCGAAATCGACGGGGCGAGAGACCTGCTTGCGGACGCCGGACTGAAGGGTATGCTGATGTCCGGCAGCGGCCCGTCGGTCTTCGGACTGGCGCCCGGGCGGGCGGAGGCGGAACGGATAGCACAGGACTTGCGGGGACGGTTCGAACCGTCCTGGCGGGTCTTCGCGGTCTCCTCGTCATCCCGGCGGGACGCCGCGGTTTAATCGAGGTACCGGAGGAGGGCGGCACGTGGCGGTCGGTTTGAAGATTCTGAGTGGAAATTCAAACGCACCGCTTGCGAAAGACATTTGCGAATATCTCGGCGTACCCCTGGGCAACGCCGCCGTTTCCCGTTTCAGCGACGACGAGATCCGGATCCACATCAACGAGGACATCCGCGGCACCGACGTGTTCGTGGTCCAGTCGACCAACTCGCCGGCGGAGAACCTCGTCGAACTGCTGCTTTTGCTGGACGCGGCCAAACGGGCATCGGCGCGAAGGGCCACCGCGGTGATCCCCTACTACGGCTACGCCCGCCAGGACCGCAAGGCGGGGCCCCGGGTACCCATTTCGGCCAAGGTCATGGCGAACCTGATCGCCGCGGCCGGAGCGGACCGCGTGCTCACCATGGACCTGCACGCGCCCCAGATCCAGGGGTTCTTCGACATCCCCCTGGACCACCTGTATTCGGCGCCGGTATTTACCCGCCGGCTCAGGGAGCTGGGGACTTCGGATGACCTGGTGATCGCGTCCCCGGACGCCGGGGGCATGGCCATGGCCCGGTCCTACGGCAGGCGGCTGAACTGCCCGCTGGCCCTGGTGGACAAGCGTCGGCCGAGACCCAACGTGTCCGAGGTCGTCAACGTGATCGGCGAAGTGGAAGGCAAGAACGTGATCATCCGAGACGACATGATCGACACCGGGGGGAGCCTGACCGGCGCGGCCGAGGCCCTGAAGAAGAACGGCGCGGAGACGATCTACGCGGCGTGTACCCACGCCCTGCTCTCCGGAAACGCCATGCAGAAGGTGGAGGATTCCGTACTGGACTGCCTGATCGTCTCGGACTCGATACGCCTGAACGAGGACATGTGTCGGGGCAAGCTGGAACAGTTGTCCGTGGCGTCCCTGTTCGGCGAGGCGATCAAGCGCATACACGAAGAAAAATCCGTCAGCTCGCTCTTCGAATCGTCGGATCAGACTTGAAACAGGAGAAGTAGATGAACCAGGTATCGTTAAAGGCCCGTCAGCGGACGGACACCGGCAAGCAGGTCGCCAAGGCGCTTCGGCGGGACGGCGCGCTGCCCGCCGTGGTCTACGGCAGCGGGGAATCCTCCACGCCGCTGACCCTCGACTATCGCGAGTTCGAGGGCTTCCTCAGAAAGACCCGGGGCGAAAGCGTTGTCATCAACCTGGAAATCGAGGGCATGGAGGACAAGAAAGCCCTGTTGCGGGATATCCAGCGTGACTACCTGAGAAACCAGTTGCTCCACGCCGACTTCCAGCAGATCAGGATGAGCGACCGGATCACCACGGAGGTTTCGCTCGTGATGATCGGTGAGCCCATCGGCGTGACAAGAGACGGCGGCGTGCTCGACCAGTCCCTGCGGGTGGTCGAAATCAGTTGCGTGGCTTCCGAGATTCCCGAGCACCTGGAAGTGGATATCAGCGAATTGAGCATGGGCGATACGATCCACATCAGCGATCTTACCTTCGAGAACGTCGAGATCGTAACCGACGGAGAGGTCGCCGTGGTATCCGTACTGACGCCAATGGCGGAGGAGCCGGAGGAAGAGGAAGTCGACCTGGAGCAGGAAGAGCCGGAGATCATCGGCCAGGCCCGGGAAGACGGCGAGGAAGAAGACGGGACCGAGGACGAGCAAGAAGACTAAGGCAGTCCGGATATGTGTCAGCATGCCGATTCCGGTTCCTTGCGGCCCGCAGAGCGGCCTGACGATCCGTCCATGCATGCCTTCATCGGCCTTGGCAATCCCGGTGTCCGGTATGCGGACACGCGCCACAACGCCGGTTTCGACGTGATCGACACTTGGCTTCGGCGCCTCGGTCTTGAGCTCGCCCCGATCAGCGAGCGGTTTCACGGTACCATCGCGAAGATCGGCGGACTGCCCGTGGCGCTGGTCAAGCCGGTGACCTTCATGAACCGCAGCGGTTACGCGGTCCGGGAGGCGGTGGGACATTACGAACTCGACGTCGATCGCATCGTGGTCGTCTGCGACGACGTCAATTTACCCTTCGGTACGTTGCGTCTCAGGTCGAAGGGCAGTCATGGCGGCCACCGGGGCCTGGAATCCATTATCGATACGCTGGGCACGGAAGCATTCGCCCGCCAGCGCATTGGCGTAGATCAACCCCGGGATGCCGATACGCTGGTCGATTACGTGCTGGAGGAGTTTACCAAAAAGGAAGCAACGGATCTGCCCATCGTCCTCGACCGGGCCTGTGACCAGCTGGAGGTGTTCGTAAGCGAAGGTTGCGGCGAGGCGGCGAACAGGTATAACGGCCCGTCGTTCACGGACTGAAGGCCGACCGGACTGAAGGCCGACCGGACTGAAGGCCGACCGGACTGAAGGCCGACCGGGCCGGAGCGAACCCGCAAACAACTTAAGGAGCATGCACGTGCGGTCCTATGAAACAGTGGTGATTATCGATTCCAAGCTTGAAGAAGAGCCGCTCGAGGAAGAAATCTCCGCCATCGAGGGGCTCATCGCGTCGAACCAGGGAGAAGTCATCGACACGGAACGCTGGGGAAGCCGGAAGCTCAGCTACGAGATCAACGACGCCCACCAGGGCAATTTCACGCTGATCCGTTTCGATGGAGAGCCGGCCCTGGTGGACGTGCTGGACCGGTCGTTCAAATTGAATGATCGCGTGCTCAGGCACTTGACGAAGCGGGTCAGGAGGCATCCGGCCCATGTGTACGAGAAGGCGGAACAGGCCGAAAAAATCGAGCAGGCCGAGAAGGCGGAACAGGCCGACAAGAAAACGGGAGCGGAAGCATGAACCAATCAAGGTTGACCAGGGGGAGAAAGCAGAAGCGCATACCGGGCCGCATCAAGAACATCGATTACAAGGACCCGAAGGCACTCCGGCGCTTCGTCACCGAACGGGGCAAAATCGTTCCGAGCCGGATTTCCGGCGCGAGCGCGCTTTGCCAGCGGCGCCTGGCAAAGGCCATCAAGCGGGCCCGGGCCATCGGCCTGCTCCCCTTTATCGAAGAAACCTACAAGTAGCCAGAAACCTACAAGTAGCCGAGGAGTCGGACGTGAAGCTCATTTTGACCGAGTCGGTGCGGAACGTGGGAAGCGTCGGTGAAATCGTGGACGTTTCCAACGGGTTCGGCAGGAACTACCTGATGCTGACGAAGAAGGCCATTCCGGCAACGCCCGGAAACCTGAAGATGCTCCAGGGCAAATTGAAACGGCAACTGGCCCTGGAAGCCAGGACGCGGGAACAGGCCGAAGAACTCGCAGGCGTCCTGGAAGAGGTCTCCCTCACCGCCGTCGTCCAGGTCGGCGAAGAAGACCGCATGTTCGGTTCCGTCACCCATCAGCACGTCGCCGATCTGCTGAAGGAGAAGGGCTACGATATCGACCGGCGCAAGATCCATCTCGACGAGCCCATCAAGGCGCTGGGCATATACACGATTCCCATCGCGCTGCACGCCCAGGTAGAGGCCGGCGTGAAGCTCTGGGTGGTCAAGGAATAACGGCCTTCCCGCCTTGATTTGGACTTGACGCGAAGCGCCATTTTACCTATATTGGCCGGTCGTGGAGGTGGATGAGAAATGGCGAGAAGATCGCAGTCAGCGTCCGGTTCAAACCGGTCTTCCGGACGGCGGCGCGCCACGACGGCCCAGGCCTATGGCCTGCCGTTCCGTGGAAGTCACCTTCGTCTCCTCGCCATCGTACTCGGCGTCATACTGGCGGGTTTCATCGCGCTGGCTTACGAATCGATTACCCTGGCGCCGCTGTTGATGGTATCCGGTTACTGCGTGGGCATTCCCGTGATCCTGATCTGGAGAGGGAAGTTCCCGCGGACCGGTTCGGCCAGCGACCGGGAATCGCGTCGACCGTAGCGTGGATACACCTGCGGGCGATTAGCTCAGTTGGTTCAGAGCGCATGCCTTACAAGCATGAGGTCACTGGTTCGAATCCAGTATCGCCCATGCATCAAATCGGGGGCGTAGTTCAATCTGGTTAGAGCACTGCCCTGTCACGGCAGAAGTTGCGGGTTCGAGTCCCGTCGTCCCCGTTTTATATTGACCGATAGCCCGCCGAACGAGCATGTCTCCGGCGGGCTATCTTGATTGTGCCGGAGTGGTGGAATTGGTAGACGCGAGGGACTCAAAATCCCTTGACCGCAAGGTCGTGTCGGTTCGAGTCCGACCTCCGGCATCCTCCCATTGGCATCCTCCAACCAAAGAAAGCAGGCTTTAAGCGATGTTCGATCCCCTCCAGGTCACCAGGGAGTTGATCGCGTTCAATTCGATCAGCGCCAACAGCAACGCCGCCGTATCCGATTACCTCCAGGACCAGCTCGGCCGCGTCGGATTCGAGGTCGAACGCATCACCTATCAGGACGACAACGGCGTGGAAAAGGTCAACCTCGTCGGCCGCAAGGGCGAGGGGCAGGGCGGCCTCGCGCTGCTGGGCCATTCGGACACCGTCCCGGTAGACGGATGGGAAACGGACCCGTTTACGGCGGAGATCCGGGACAACCGGATTTATGGCCGCGGGAGCTGCGACATGAAAGGCGCCCTGTCCACCATGCTGGCGGCGGGGGCGGCCTTCGAGGCGTCGGAACTCTCCGCGCCGATCTATCTCGTGTTCACCGCCGACGAGGAAGTCGGGTGCTGGGGCGCGGCCGAAGTCAGCGAGCGGTCCGAACTCCTGAACGGCAGCGGGCTGCGCTACGGGATCATCTGCGAGCCGACGCGCATGGAGGTCGTACGAGCGCACAAGGGCGCGGTTTTCATGCGGGGCGAGACGGAGGGTCGGGCGGCCCACAGCAGCACCGGCAGAGGCGTCAACGCCCATCACGCCATGATCCCCTTTCTCGTGGAGATGAAGGCCATCCACGACGAGCTCAGGTCGGAACCCCGACATCTGAATGACGAGTTCGATCCGCCCTTTTCCGACTGGAACATCGGGGTCAACGACGGCGGCGTCGCCCTCAACATGACGGCGCCCAAAAGCACATGCACGGTCTACTACCGGCCGATGCCCGGGCAGGACCAGGAAGCCCTCCTGGACCGCACCCGGCAGGCGGCCGAACGGAACGGCGTTGAACTGACGATCCAGAAGATCGGGGACCCCTTCAGTACGCCCGCGGACTCGGAGCTTGTCCGGACGGCCCTGGGGATCACCGGCACGGAGAAGGCCCACACGGTTCCCTACGGCACCGACGGCCTGGTCTTCGGCAGGACGATGGAGCTGATCCTGCTCGGTCCCGGGGACATCCGCCAGGCCCACACGGTGGACGAATGGATGGACCTGGACCAGTTCGACCTGGCGATCGACGCGTACAAGGCGATGATCCGCACGTTTTGTGTTTGATGGGAGGACACCGAATTGCAGATCGGCCTAGTCGGGCTGCCCGGTTCCGGGAAGACCACGTTGTTCAACGCGCTGGTCAGGGCCAACGCGGATACCGGCGGTTACGCGGGGCAGAACACGGCCAACCGGGGGACGATCCGGGTCCCCGACCCGCGTTTGGAACGCCTTTCCAGTCTGTTCAATCCACGCAAGACCACTTTCGCCACCGTTGAATACCTCGATATAGGCGGCATCACGTCCGGTTCGGGAAGGCAGGAGGAACAGCAGGGTGCCGGTGGACTCGCCGACCTGCGCACTATGGACGTACTCGTGCACGTCCTCCGTGGCTTCCCGGATCTGGCCGGTACGTCCGTTACACCGGGCGCGGATTTCGAGACGGTGGAGTTGGAACTCGCCATCGCCGACCTCGAGATCATCGAGCGCCGGCTGACCCGCCTCTCCAAAGAGGCCCGGTCCACGAAACAGCCCGACCTGGTGCGGGAATGGGAGTTGCTCGAACAGTGCAAGCAGGAGATCGAGGTCGGTGGGTTGATCCGGAATCTCCAGTTTTCGCCGGAGGACGAGAAGAGACTTCGAGGCTACCGGTTCCTCTCGCAGAAGCCGGTGCTACTTGCGCTGAATATCCCCGAAGAAGATCTGGGCAAGGAAGCGAGCAAACTGGAAGAGTTGGATGAAATTACCGAAGGGCTGGATTCGCTGGCGTTCTGTGCGAAGGTCGAAATGGAGATCGCCCAGCTCGACGAGGACGACGCTGGCGCTTTCTTGGACGATCTGGGCATCGAGGAATCGGCCCTGAACCGCATGATCACCGCATCGTACCGGCTCCTTAACCTGATCTCGTTCTTCACCGTGGGCGAAAACGAAGTCAGGGCCTGGACCGTCACAAGGGGCGTTACGGCGCCCGAAGCGGCCGGGACGGTGCACTCGGACATGGAACGGGGATTCATCCGGGCGGAAACGCTGGACTGGCAGGCGATGCTCGATCTCGGTGGATGGCAGGCCGCGAAGGAGAAAGGCACGCTGCGCGTGGAAGGCAAGCAGTACGTCGTCGCGGACGGGGACGTGATCAACGTGCGGTTCAGCGTCTGAAAGCACGCTTCAACGTCTGACAGCGCGGACCTGATCTGACCACGCCGTCCCGGTCTAGTCGCATCGTCCCGGTCTAGTTGCGCCGTCCAAAAGGCTTAAGATTTCACTTGTCAATCTATACGCATAGTCGATATCATAGTTAACCCGACCGGCCCGGGACGACCGGGGTTTTAGTCCACCACCTGAAAATGGATCGATGCAAATGACAAACCGAATTCGCTTGGTCACCGCGCTGATCCTGGCCGGAGCCCTGTCGTGGGCTTCGCAGGCCGGCGCTCAACTCAACACCAACACCAGCTTTAACCCGGAACCGCTCAGCCTCGTGGATTTCAAGAAGGCGTTCAACGGCGATACCGGAAAAGTCCGCCTCGTCGTGATGTTCTCGCCTACCTGAGGCCACTGCATAAGCGGCGCCGGGGCGGTGCAGCAAGAGATATTGAATAAGTTTCCCTCCGATGACCTCCGGGTCTACGTGGTCTGGCAGCGTATACTCCGAAACGACGCGGTCAATACGGCCAAGATCGCGGCGGAGCAGGTGTTCAGCGACAAACGGGTCAGCCAGATGTGGGACCCCGCGAACGCACTGGGATTCTGGTACAAGAAGTCGGGGGAACTGGAACACAAGGACCCCATGGTCTGGGACGCCTATTTCCTCTACGGCAAGGATGCCGAGTGGAAGGACGCGCCTACCGGGCTGATCGACACCGGTTACACGGTGTGGAATATGAAAGACAGGCTCTTGAAATCGGTGGCAACGACGATGGAGACCGTGGACTGATCTCCCGGTAGCGGGGCACCCTGGAATTCAGGGTTCAACTACAGTACGACGAAGATCAATTGGACGGGGCGGTTCGACAAGGACCGCCTCGTTTTTTTATTGGGATGTGGTCTGGCTGGCACGTCAGGGTTCAGTCCGGACTGGGGGATTCGGCAGGTACGATCCGGCAAGTCTGGTCCGGCCGGTCAACCCTCCAGGCTGAGCAGGAAGGGTTCCTCGAAGGCCTGGACCAGCCACTGCATGAAGCGGGCGCCGTCCGCGCCGTCGATGAGCCGGTGGTCGTAGGAGATCATCAGCGGCAGCATGAGACGCGGCTGGAACGCGCCATCCACGTATATCTGTTCCATGCGGCTTCGCGCCAGCCCCAGGATGGCCACGTCGGGCGCATTGATGATCGGCGCGAAGAAGGTCCCGCCGAACCCGCCCAGATTTGAGATCGTGAAGGTGTTCCCCTGCATATCGTCCGGCGAGAGCTTCCTGTCCCGCGCCCGGGCGGCGACCTCGGATAGTTCGACAGACAACTCGACCATGTTCTTCCGGTCCACGTCCCGGATGACCGGCACGACCAGGCCCCGGTCCGTGTCGACCGCCACGCCCACGTGGTAGTACTTCTTGTGGATGATCTCCTGCCCGGCCATGTCGACGCTGGCGTTGAAGAGAGGAAATCGCTTGAGCGCCGCGGCCACGATCTTCAGTGCGATGGCCGTCATGGTCAGCTTGCCGCCGGCGGCTTCGGCCGCTGGGCCGAACTGCTTGCGCAGGGCTTCCATGTCGGTGACGTCGGCCTTGTCGGCATAGGTGACGTGGGGGATGTTCGACCACGCTGCGGACAGGTGTTCCGCGGCGGCGCGGCGCAGGTTGCTCATGGGCTCAGTCTCCACCGGACCCCATTTCGCGAAGTCCGGCAGCGAAGCCGGAGCGGATGGCCAGGGACCGGCAGCCCCTTGGCCGGCGCTCAACTGCCTGGAATGAGACTTGACGTCCTCGACGGATATGCGGCCGTCGGGACCGGTTCCCGGTACCTGGCCGATGTCGAGCCCGATCTCCCGGGCGAAGCGTCGTACGGAAGGTGCCGCCGGTACCGGCGCGCCTGAAGTGGAAGCGGCTGCAGGAACGACCGGGGCCGGCGGTGTAGGCGGTGTGGTATTCTCTGAGGACCCAGTTTCCACGGCGGGTGGCTCGCTGACACCGGACTCCGGAGCATCGGCAACCGTGGTTTCCTCGGCAGGCACTTCGATAGTGGACGCCGAACCATCATCGGCAGGCCCGTCGGCACCAGGCGCTTCAGCCTCCGCCTTTCCGTCCGCTTCCGCTGCGGGGGCCTCGCTGGCGGCCTCGCCGCCAGTCGCACCCTCTCCCGCCCCTTCTTCATACATGAGCACGGGCGCGCCTACCTCGGCCGCCGCGCCGTTCTCCACGAGGATTTCAGTCACCACTCCGCTGAATCCCGACGGCACCTCGAGGTTGGCCTTGTCGGTCTCGATCTCCAGGACGGGCTGGTTTTCTTCGACTTGATCCCCGACGGCCACCAGGATACCTACCACGGTGCCCGCGTCGACGTTCTCACCCAGCGCCGGAAGATTGAATGGCGTTGCCATAGGTCTTGCGTCCCTCTGCCATTAGTTTGTGTGGAGTCGGCTTGTCGGCGTCGATCTCCGGAACGGCCATCGCCTGCTTCGGCCCGTCACAGCATGAGCGGATTCGGCTTGTCGGCGTCGATCTCCAGGTCGGCCATCGCCTGCTTCAGCGTGGAAGCCGGCAGTTTGCCGTCGCGCATCAGGCCGTAGAGCGCGGACAGCGCGATATAGCGGGCGTCCACTTCGAAAAAATCCCGCAGGGCGGCGCGGCTGTCGCTGCGTCCGAATCCATCGGCCCCGAGCGTGATCAGGTGGCCCGGGAACCAGGCGGATACCGTGTCCGGCAGCGCTTTCACGTAGTCGCAGGCCGCCACGTAGGGCCCCGGGACGTCGGCCACACAGGAAGTCACGTAGGGTACGCGCGGCGTTTCCTCGGGATGCATGATGTTCCACCGCTCCACGTCCACCGCTTCGTTGTGCAGCGCCTTGTAGCTGGTGATGCTCCAGACGTCCGCGGCCACGCCGTACTGTTCCTCCAGGATCCGTCCCGCCTTGAGCACCTCGTTCAGGATGGCGCCGCTTCCGAAGAGCTGGACGCGCAGGTCGCCGTCTTTTTTCTCCGACTTGCGGAACAGGTACATCCCCTTGAGGATGCCCTCCCGGGTCGCCTCGGGGTCGCCGGGCATGGGCGGCATGGCGTAGTTCTCGTTGTGCACGGTCAGGTAGTAGAACACGTCCTCCTGCTCCTCGTACATGCGCCGGATGCCTTCTTCGATGATCACCGCCAGTTCGTAGCCGTAGGCCGGGTCGTAGGCCAGCAGGTTCGGCACGGGGTAGGCCAGCAGGTGGCTGTTACCGTCCTGGTGCTGGAGTCCTTCGCCCGCCAGCGTGGTCCGCCCCGACGTGGCGCCGACCAGGAAGCCCTTGCATTTCATGTCGCCCGCGGACCAGACCAGGTCGCCGACGCGCTGCAGGCCGAACATGGAATAGTAGATGAAGAAAGGGATGGTATTGATGTCGTAGGTGGCGTAGGCCGTACCGGCGGCGATGAAGGACGACATGGCGCCCGCTTCCGAAATGCCCTCTTCCAGCAGCTGGCCGTCTTTCGATTCGCGGTAATAGAGGAGCGTTTCGCTGTCCACCGGGTCGTAGAGCTGCCCCACCGGGGAGTAGATGCCGGACTGTCGGAACAGGGCCTCCATGCCGAAGGTCCGGGCCTCGTCGGGTACGATGGGCACGATCAGGTTGCCGATTTCCTTGTCGCGCATCAGGTCCGACAGGATGTTGACGAAGGCCATGGTCGTCGACACCTGCCGGTCCGTCCCCTCGTAGTACTTGTGGTACTTGTCCTGCTCCGGCGCGTGGAGCGGCGTGAAGGTCGTTCGCCTGGAGGGCACGTAGCCGCCGAGGGCCCTGCGCCGCTCGTGCAGATACTGGATTTCCTCGCTGTCCTCGGGCGGCTTGTAGAAGGGCACTTCGGCCACGTCTTCATCGGAAATAGGGATCCGGAACCGGTCCCGGAAGGCCAGCAGGTCGCTGTCCTCCATCTTCTTGATCTGGTGGGTGCTGTTGGCGCCCTGCCCGCTGTCGCCCAGGCCGTATCCCTTGATCGTCTTCATCAGGATGACCGTCGGCGAACCCTCGTTCTCCACGGCGGCCTTGTAGGCGTGGTAGACCTTGAGCGGATCGTGGCCGCCCCGCCGCAGGTGCTGCAGCTGTGCATCGGACAGGTGTTCCACCATCTTCTTCAAATCCGGATGGACGCCGAAGAACTTGTTCCGGATGTATTCGCCGGACGCCATGCTGTACTTCTGGTACTGGCCGTCCACCGTCTCGTGCATGCGGTTTACGAGGAGACCGTCGCCGTCCTTTTCCAGGAGGGGGTCCCAGTCGCTACCCCAGATGCACTTGATCACGTTCCATCCCGCGCCCCGGAAGATGGCCTCGAGCTCCTGTATGATCTTGTGGTTGCCCCGGACGGGGCCGTCGAGTCGCTGCAGGTTGCAGTTGATTACGAAGATGAGGTTGTCGAGGTTTTCGACGACCGGCACGGTGATGGCGCCGAGGGACTCGGGCTCGTCCATCTCCCCGTCGCCCATCATGACCCACACCTTGGAATCGCTCGGCTTCTTGATCCCCCGGTTCTCCAGGTATTTCATGAAACGGGCCTGGTAGATACCGGTGATGGCGCCGAGACCCATGGACACCGTGGGGAATTCCCAGAAGTCCGGCATCAGCCAGGGATGGGGATAGGACGACAGGCCGGGCGTATTCACCTCGTGGCGGAAGTGCTTGAGCTGCTCTTCGGAGATACGGCCTTCGAGATAGGCCCGCGCGTAGATACCGGGCGCGGCGTGGCCCTGGACGAAGAGGAGGTCGCCCTCGTGGCTTCCGTTCCGGTTGCGGAAGAAGTGGTTGAACCCCACCTCGTAGAGCGTCGCGGACGACGCGTAGGTGGAGATGTGCCCGCCTATGGAGGCGTCGGCCCGGTTGGCCCGAACCACCATGGCGAGCGCGTTCCAGCGCACGATGTTCTTGATGCGCCGTTCCAGGTCGCGGTCGCCGGGATAGGGTTCCTGCAGTTCGACGGGAAAGGTGTTGACGTAGGGCGTGTTGGCGGAGAAGGGCAGGCGTACGCCGGACTCGGCGGCCCGGGACTCCAGCGCCGCGAGGATGCGGCGGGTCCGCTCCTGGTCGCCCTGCGATATGACGTACTCAATCGATTCGAGCCATTCGTGAAGTTCCAGCGATGCTACATCGGGTTCCACGTCCGTCGTCATCAAGCTTCCCCGGGGTATTCCGCGCGTCGGCTGCAAGCCCTTTATCCATTCAAAAACAACGTCACAAAATAGGGGCGTGGCACCCCTTCTGTCAATCATTATATTGGTTTACGGGCGCGTCCCGGACCCCATCGGGGAGCGCGTCTCGGTCTGATTTTGCAGGCGCGTCCCGGACCCCTGCCGCAAAGGCGTCCGGGATGCCCCTGGAAGCGTCACACAATCACGGATGAAACCTTAGTTCCGATCAAGGGAGGTTGGCATGACAAGCGACGGCCGGCAGGACTGGCACGGCATATTCACCATACCGCAGACGCCCTTTACCGACGACGGCGCGCTGGACGAGGAGGGACTGCGGAGGCAGATCGATTTCTGCGTGGATACGGGTACCCACGGCATTGTCTATCCCGTCATGGTGAGCGAGTTCTGGCTGCTTTCGGACGACGAGCGAAAACGGGTCGTGGACGTGGCCGTGGAACAGGTGGACGGGCGCATCCCCATGATCGCGGGCGTGGCCGGGGTGAGTACCGAGGTCGCCGTGATGTTCAGCCGCCACGCGCGCGAGGCCGGCGCCGACGGCGCCATCGCCCTGCCGCCCTACGTGCTCAAGCCCGGGCTGGACGGTCTGGTCGACTACTACCGCCGGGTCGCGGAAGCCATGGGGAGACCCGTTTTCATCCAGAACTTCGATCCGCCGCTGGGTTCCAGCCTCCCACCGACCGTCATCCGTGAGTTGCTGCTGGACATTCCGCACGTGAAGTACATCAAGGAAGAGATGATGCCTCCGGGCCATTCGGTAACGGCGCTGCTGGAGACCTGCGGGGATGAGCTGCACGGCGTCTTCACCGGGTTCGGCGGACGCTGGTTCATCGACGAGCTGAACCGCGGCGCGAGCGGGACCATGCCGGCCTGCGAATTCACCGATGTGCTGGTCCGCCTCTACGAGCGCTACCGGGCCGGCGACGTGGAAGGCGCGCGTGAGATCCACACCCGGCTATTACCGCTCATCAACATCGAAAGCCTGCAAGGCGTGATCTTCTGCAAGGAGATCCTGAAACGCCGGGGCCTGATCGCGTCGACCTACACGCGGGCGCCGGGCAGGCTGGACCGGCACGACCTCGCCGAAATCGACCGGCTCTTGCGGGACATAGAGCCATTGTTTATACACCGGTAATATACGCCGGTAGATCCATTGTAAATACGCTGAATGTATACGCAGATGGTAGTCGCGGTCGCGTCGTCGCTCGCGACTCGCCCTACGCGACTCGCCCTGCGCGGTTCGGCTACGCGCCCATGGTGCCACGCGCCCATGGGCCACGCGCCCAGAGACTTTCCCCGTGACGATCCCGCCGGACTACGTCCATTCGTGCAGGGCGTGACCCTGACCCGGGAACCAGATCCAGTCCACGATAAACCCGAGAAAAACCCCCGTAGTGTACCCCACGAGCACGCCCCAGGCAAAGGGCTGGGCCCGGCGGTAGAACGTCACCCCGCCGATCCGCAGCAGCAGCATCTTGATCAGCCAGGCCAGGAACAGCGAGAACATGAGGAGCCGGGTCACGTCGGCAAAGGCCACGGTGAAACCCACCGGCGCCAGGGGCCAGCCGGGAAACCGGTAGGTCAGGGCCGTCATAACGAGCATGATGACGCCGCCGAGGGCCATGAACAGGAACTCGGGCGGCTGCAGCTGGTTGGCGTTCCGGATCCAGCGCACGATGTCGTCGTAGTAAGACTCGTTGATGCCTCCGAAAGCGTCGCGCTCACCGAAGTTGTACGCGCCTACGGTCGTATTCCCGATGTAGACCGTGTACAGCACGGAGGTAAGCAGGCTGATCACGAAGGTGGCGATCATGAGGGCGAGGACCCCCCGCTTGTCCTGCCGCAGGTCGGACATCACCTTGTCCGACTGGGCGATGGTACCGATGCCCATGCCCCGCCAGTTTCGGGCATAGGCGGATCCCAGGCCGAGGGTGGTGAGACTCTGGTGGTCGATGTTCCCCGATCCCATGGTCAGGATGGTGAAATGGTGGGCGTTGACCGGAAGATCCAGGAAGGCCAGGCCCGTCTGGGCGATGATCCGCGCCGTGCCCAGGTACAGCACGAAGAGGAAAAACAGGAACACGGGCACCACCTGCCAGGACAGCCCCGAACCCACCAGCCAGGCCACCAGGTACACTACGCTGCCCGCCAGGCCGAGCACGGCGACGCGATAGGACATCAACTCCGTGGGCGGTTGCCCGCCGCCACGCAGGGCCCGCCGAAAGACGTCGGCGATCTGCGCGCGGGCCGTCCACAGGTGCCAGCATACGAAGACGATGAACCCGCCGAAGAACTGGGCCTTCACCACGGCGTTCACCCCTACCGGGCTGTCGGAAAACTGGAGTCCGACGCGGTCGAGCAGGCCGCCTTCCAGCACGCCGCACAGGGCGAAGAACCACAGGCTGAAGGTAATCTCGAGCGGCGCCAGGAAGGCGAAGCACAGGGCATATATGTTGACGCTGACCCGGATGGCATCGGTGCCTTCCACCAGTATCATCGTGGTTCGGTAAAGCGCCCCGATGGGAATGGGCGAGATGGCCCCCCAGAACGCGGCGATGTTCCAGATCATCAGGGCCAGCGTGAGTCCGAAGCCCACCTGGAACAGGCGGTCGTAGGCGAAACCCGGAAAAGTCCGTTCCGTCCGGTCGTCGTGGCGGATCAGGTCGATGGCCATGCGGACGAGTGGAAAGGACAGCCGCTCGTGGGCTACCCACGTCCTTCGCATGATGGTGGACATGCAGGCGCCCATGAAGAAGAGCATCACGAAGAAGGTCAGCCACCAGAAGAGGGGCGGTAACCAGGGTCCCCAGATGACGTCGCCTGCCCCCTCCGGGATCCCTTCGTAGAACCACACCAGCGTATTGCCCTGGCCGCTCACCAGCAGCCAGTCGGGCAGGTACTCGAAAAAGGTGACCGCCCACTGGTTCTCGGGCCGCGCGAAATAGTACGGCGTCGCGATGACCCCCATCAGATAGGCGACCAGTACCTTGCCCGGCACGAGGGAGGAAACGAACATCATCACGAAGACCAGGGCCAGTTCGTTTCCGGTCAGCACCCAGGTCGGCCGCCACGTACGCAGGGCGGGGTTGACGATGAAGAGCAGGAAGAAGAAAGGTATGAGGACCGAGATCGGCAGGTGCCCTACCGTCATGCGGGAGGACTGCAGGATGAAGGAGCCGAAGGGCACCCAGATGTTGATCAGGACGGCGAGTGCCAGGCCCAGGACGACGGCGCGGCGGGATATGCCGGCCGATCGCAGTATGCCGGACCGCGGTATACCGATTCGCGTAATGGATGTCATGATTCGGTGCGCCGAAACAGGATACAGGTTTTGAAGGGGGAATAGGATCCGGATATGTACGCAAATCAATATACCCGGTCTCCGTCAGACGGCACAACCCTAGTTTTATCCGGCGCATAACCATCGTGTAACCATGAGCGTGTAACCATGAGCGTGTAACCATCGCGTACCATTGAGTAACCTTGTGGCCGGTTCGTGCGCGCGTCACACGTGCGCGCGTGATCCGTACCGTGATGCGTACGTTGCGCGCGGCCCCGGGGGCCGTCAGGTTTTTGCTTGAACCGGCCTTTCATCTTTTTTATATTGCTATGTTCAAGTATGCTGCAACTCACTACGCTCGGAATAAATGCGACAGGATGGGCCTCGCGGCAGTTCCGGGCACTCCCAAGTTCCCCGGCAACAATTGACGCCGAGGCGGCGGTTCAGCGCGGCTTCCAGCGTACGAAACCACCAGTTCCGCATTCGGACAGCGGCAGCGGCACCAGGACTGTGGCGCGGCTGGCCCATGCGATGACCGGCCAACGCGGTGGCAGGCACGCGCGGCCGCTAATCAGGGATAAACGCACATGTGGTCGAAGGTAAAAACGGGCATAGGCATCACCATCGCGGTGCTGATGCTGTCCTCGGTCACCATCTTCCATCCCGAGGATATCACCGAAAACATCCTGATGAAGCTGATCTCCCTGCCGGAACCTCAGGAAGTTCAGCCTTTCCTGGGCCACGACCGCGACCTCGAGGAGGCCCTGGAGTCGGTCAGCACGGAATCGGTCGAAAACACGGTGCGTACCCTTTCCTCCTATCTCTCCCGGGTGGTGGGTTACGCCGGCGCCGATTCGGCCTACCAGTACGTCAGGACCCAGTTCGAAGAAATCGGACTGGAAAACATCCGGACCGAGACGTTCCCGGTCACGGTGCCCATCGACAAGGGTTCGAAGCTGACGGTGCTGGAGACGGGTGAGGAGATCCCTCTCCATGCCCTCTGGCCCAATCACGTGCGGACGCCCACCACACCCGGCGAGGGCCTTTCCGGTCCGATCGTCTATGGCGGCAAGGGGGAATTCGGCGACTTCAACGGGTATGAGATGCAGGGCAGCGTCGTGCTCATGGACTTCGATTCACAGGACCGCTTCATCAATGCCCGGATGCTCGGCGCCAGCGCTATCATCTTCTTCGACAACGGGCGGGTGACCCGGAGCGAGGCGGAGCTCAAGTTCATGGGGCTTCCGCTCAACGTGCCCCGTTACTGGGTCGATGAGGCGCACGTGCCCGGCCTGCTGGCCCTGGCCGAATCGGGTACCAACCAGGTGAACGTCCAGGCTCGCATGGACTGGGAGGTAGTGGAAGGGAAGAACATCTTCGGGTGGATTCCCGGTCTCGACGAGGAAATGCCGAACGCCAGGGACGAGACCCGAACGAAATGGAAAGACTACACGATCGTCATCTCGTCCTTCTACGACGCCATGTCGGTGGTCCCGGGCGTCGCGCCCGGTGCCGAAAGCGCCACGGGTGTCGCCGCGCTGCTCGAGGTCGCCCGGGCGGTCAAAAGCTACAACCCGAAGTACTCCGTGGTCATCCTGGCCACTTCCGCCCACTTCATAGGCCTGGAAGGCGCGCACAACTGGCTGTACCGGCACGGCCGGGCGAGCGGTTACTTCATGTCGAGGATCCCCGAGGCGGACCAGATCGATTTCGACATGTTCTTCGGCATCGATCTTTCCAGCCACGACTCCCGCGTCGGAGCGTTTGCCTTCGGCACCTTCGACAACGGCGCCTGGGCGACCAATCACTACATAAAGAACATCTTCGCCCCCTATTCGCGGAAATTCGCGAGCTATATCCAGGAAGCCTTCGGCGCCGGCGCCGATTCGGCCCGGTACGTCAACGCCATCGTGCCGCCGCAGCGGACCTGGAAGGACTTCATGCCCGTCAAGCTCGGCCTGGACAGCGAAGCCGTCACCTACATGGGCAAGAAGGGCATGTCCTTCGTCACGCCGAACGGGACGCGGGGCCTGGTGGATACGCCCCACGACCGCTTCGAATCGGTCAATATCGCCAATATCACCGAGCAGGCACGGTCGCTCGCGGTCATGCTCGCCCGGGCAACCACCGACGGCGAACTCTTCGAAGAGACCAAGCTCAAGATCCAGGATACGGCCCACGACATGGCGGGCACGGTCTACGAGTTCGACCGGGACGTCAACTTCTTCGTGCCCAAGAAGCCCATCCCCGGCGCGCTGGTCACCTATTACAAGGGACTGACCAATACGGGCGTGCGCGGTATCCTCATCACCAAGGCCGATTCCCTGGGACGCTTCGAATTCCGTCCGCTGAAGCAGCAGAAGGGTCCGATCAAGCTGCGGACGTACGCACTGGACGAGGACGGCGAGATCGTCTACGCGCCCGACCTGGGCCAGGAAGGCGACAAGACCTTCCCCCTGGACGCGGCCAGCGGCGCGAATGAAAACACCACCCTGCAGATCGTGTTCCGTGCCCAGGCCCTGGACGTGTACGAGATCATCGACTCCCGTTACCTCACGGCGCTGGACCAGTTGACCGTCCTGGCGCAGAACGATGCCGAACCTCAGTGGTACGGCCACAGCTACATTGAAAAGCAAAGCGGCACGGAGGGTCGCACTGTGCCCGCGGCCGTCGTCTTCGCCAAGCCGGGTCAGCACGTCAAGCTGCTCATGAGCACCAGCCTCTTCGGCGTCAAGTACCTGCTGACCAACGCGCCCGATACCTTCCTGAAGGACCCCGTCGAACCTCAGGAAGTGACCCTGGAAATGCTGGAAGAGGCCCAGGGCCAGGGTTACCCGGTCGATATGGGCCTTATCGTGAACCCGTCCTACCAGGGCACGCGGGACATGTGGGTCGTGGATGACGTAAGGCTAAAGCAACTCGCGCGCTTCGGCGTGGAGAACCAGCGCATCGAGCAGCTGCACGAACAGGCGCGCGTCACCCTCCTGGAGGCGGAGGAGCACCTGGCGAACCGGGAATACGACGCCTTCATCTCGAAATCGCGGGAAGCGTGGGGGCTCGAAGCGCGTGGCTACCCGGAAGTCAAGTCCACGGCGGACGACACGGTCAAAGGCGTGATCTTCTATTTCATCCTGCTCATCCCCTTTTCCTTCTTCATGGAGCGCCTGGTCTTCGGTTTTCCGACGATCAACAAGCGGATCTTCGGGTTCGCCGCCTTTTTCATCGCGGTCTTCCTCGTGCTGCAGCAGGTGCATCCCGCCTTCAAGCTCAGCACGTCGCCCTACGTGATCTTCCTGGCCTTCGTCATCTTCGCGCTGGGGACGACCGTGCTGATCATCGTCCTGTCCAAGTTCAACCAGGAAGTCCAGAAGATCAAGCGGGCGCAGACCGGCATGCACGAGGCCGACATCGGCCGGTTGAGCGCAACGGCCGTCGCCCTGTCGCTGGGGGTATCCAACCTGCGCAAGCGGAAGATCCGCACGGCCTTAACGGCGGCGACCATTACGCTTTTGACCTTCACCGTGCTGTCCTTCACGTCCATCACCACGTCCTTAAGGTACTACAAGCTGGAGCGGTACAACGAACCGACCTACGAGGGGACGCTGGTCCGGGACCGCAACTGGAAGGGACTGCAGCCCTCCGTCTACGACTATCTCAAGAGCACGTTCGAAGACAAGGCCACGCTGATCCCGCGGGCCTGGTACATGTCCCAGGTCAAGGGCGAAAAGGGGTTCTTCTCCTTCTCGTCGCCCCAGTCGTCCCATGAAAGTTACGTGAACAGCATACTGGGCCTGACCCCGGACGAGCCGAGGGCGACCCGCCTCGACGAATACCTCCTCGGCGGCAGGTGGTTCGAGCCCGGGGAACGGGACGCGGCCATCCTGCCCGACGACGTGGCCGCGGTGGTGGGCATCAGACCGGAGGACGCCGGTTCCGCCTACATCGACATGTTCGGCATGAAGCTGCAGGTCGTCGGCGTGATCGATTCCCGGCGGTTCAACCAGCTCAAGGACCTGGACGACGAGAAGCTCACGCCGGTCGACCTGGTCCAGGAAAAGGGCAAGATCGCGCAGCGTATCGGCGAGGACCCCCGGCTGCAGGCCGAGTCGCCGCCGGAGGCCTTCATCCATCTCGAATCCAACAACGTCATGATCCTGCCGTTCGAGACCGTCATGGATCTCGACGGCAAGATGTATTCGGTCGCCATCACGGACTTCCTGGACGAGAGCGGACAGCTGAACCCCGATTTCGACCGCGATATCGAGGACTTCCTGTCCCGGGTCGCCATGACCATGTTCGTGGGGAAGGACGGCACCGTCAACGTCTACAGTTCCATCGGTTCCACCTCCATCGGGGGCCTCGGAAACTTCCTCATCCCCATCCTCGTCGCCGCCATGATCGTCCTGAACACCATGATGGGCGCGGTCCACGAGCGCTTCCGTGAAATCGGCGTCTACAGTTCGGTAGGCCTGGCGCCGAGTCACATCGCGGCGCTGTTCCTGGCCGAGTCCTCGGTCTTCGCCACGGTGGGCGCCGTGCTGGGCTACCTGGGGGGACAGACCATCACCCTTGTGCTGGCGAACTACGACATCCTCGCCGGCCTGTCGCTGAACTATTCCTCACTGTCGGCCGTCTGGTCGGTGGTCGTGGTCATGGCCACGGTGTTCCTGTCCACAGCCTATCCGGCCAAGAAGGCGGCGGACATGGCCGTGCCCGACGTGGGCCGGGAGTGGAAGTTCCCCGAGCCCGACGGGGACGACTGGAGCTTCGACTTCCCCTTCACCATCGGCAGCGTCGAGGTGCTGGGCATGTACGCCTATCTCACGCGGGTCTTCGAATCCTACGAGGAGGGTTCCCTGGGCGCCTTCGTTACGGAGAACGTCCAGCTGACGGCCGTGGAAGGCGCAACGGACCAGCCCATGTACCATATCTCGATGATGACCTGGCTCGCCCCCTACGACCTGGGCATCAGCCAGAAGGTCTCGCTCAGCGCCGCGCCGGCGGAGAATGAAAGAGATCTCTACGCCGTATGGGTGGACATCCACCGCGAGAGCGGCGACGTGGCGTCCTGGCAGCGCATCAACCGGCGCTTCCTGAGCGTGCTGCGCAAGCGCTTCCTGGTCTGGCGCACCCTCCCGCAGGATCTCAAGAACGAATACGCCGCGACCGGCCGGGAAATGACGGAAAGGATGGAAGAGGCGGGACAACCCGTATGAAGTTCGCCTTCTGCAACGAGATGTTCCAGGACGTCCCCCTCCGGCGGATCTTCCAGACCGCCGCGGAAATCGGATATGACGGCGTGGAGATCGCGCCTTTCACGGTGGCGCGGTCGGTGAACGAGGTCGGTCCCGACGCCCGGAAGGCGATTCGCGACGACGCGGCGGAATCCGGCATCGAAATCACCGGGCTGCACTGGCTCCTGCTCAGCCCGGAAGGCCTCTACCTAAACCACCCCGACGACGGCATCCGGTACTGCACCCGTCTGTACCTCTGCGACCTGATACGGTTCTGCGGAGACATCGGCGGCCGGTTCATGGTGGCCGGTTCGCCGAAGCAACGCAATGTCTTGCCGGACCAGACCTACGAGGCGACCTGGGACCGGACCCGCCAGGCGTACCTGGAATGCCTGCCCACGGCGGAAGAGTGTGGGGTCACCCTCTGCCTCGAGCCGCTGGACAGCGCCCAGACCAATTTCATCAACACCCCGGACGAAGCCGCGCGGATGGTCCGCGAGATCGACCATCCACAATTCCGCCTGATCATCGACGTCCGGGCGACCCTGTGCCAGGGGCTGGACGTGGCGGCGGCCATTCACCAGCATCGCGACATCACGGCCTACATCCACTTCAACGACGCCACCGGCAACGGACCGGGGTTCGGAGATACCGATTTCGTCCCAATCCTGCAGGCGCTCCGGGAAACCGGCTACGACGGATACGGTTCGGTGGAAGTGTTCGACTATTCGTTCGGCGCGGAGCACATCGCCCGGAAGAGCCTGGAGACGCTGAAGGCGGCCTGGTCGGCGTCGAGCACGCCGCGCGAGGGGGCGGCCGGAACGGCACAGGACGCGGCGGACGCCCCGCGCGAGGGGGCGGCCGGAACGGCACAGGACGTGGCAAGAGGCCCGCGCGAGGGGGCGGCCGGATGAGCGAGCAGATCCTCGACAGGGAAGGCATCGCCCGGGCGCTGTCCCGCATCGCCCGCCAGATCCTGGAACGCAACCAGGACGCTTCCGGTATCGCCATCGTGGGTATCCAGCGGCGGGGCGACTGGCTGGCGCGGCGGCTGGCCGAAGCCATACGGGAAGCGGAAGACACGGCCGTTCCCGTGGGCGTGCTGGACATCAACCTGTACCGCGACGACCTCCAGGTCCGCGCGGACTACCCCGTCGTCCGCACGACCGACATCCCCTTCGATATCGAGGGGCGCACCGTCATCCTGGTAGACGACGTCCTGTACACGGGACGCACGATCCGCGCGGCGCTGGACGAGCTTAAGGATTTCGGCCGGGCGAGGCGGATCGAGCTCGCCGTCCTGATCGACCGGGAAGGACGGGAACTGCCCATCCAGGCGGATTACATCGGGGAGACCATCGAAGTGGGCCCCGGCCGGACCGTCGTAGTCCACGTCCATGAGCTGGATCGGGACGACAACGTCGCGGTGGAGGAGGTGGCCTGATGGCGAAGAACCGGCTCCGCGCGCTGCGTCACCGACACCTGATCGGCCTCGAGGACTACTCCCGCGAGGAGATCGGACTGATCCTGGATACGGCGGATTCCTTCAAGGAAGTGATCCGGCGGCCCATCCGCAAGGTCCCTGCCCTCCGTGGGAAGAACGTCGTAAACCTCTTCTTCGAATCGAGCACCCGCACGCGGCTGTCCTTCGAACTCGCAGAGAAGCAGCTTTCCGCAGATACGCTTAACTTCGCGTCCACCGGGAGCAGCGTGTCCAAGGGAGAATCCCTGAGCGACACGGCGCGGAACATCGAAGCCATGCAGGTGGACTGCGTGGTGGTCCGCCATGGCGGCGCCGGCGCGCCCCTCTTCCTGTCGCAGTGCCTGTCGAGCGCGGTCGTCATCAACGCGGGCGACGGCGCACACGAACATCCCACGCAGGGCCTGCTGGACCTCCTGACCATGCGGGACGCACTGGGCCGGCTGGAAGGACTGAAGGTGGCGCTCATCGGAGACATCGCCCACAGCCGGGTGGCGCGCTCCAATATCTGGGGACTCCGGAAAATGGGCGCCGACGTGGTCGTATGCGGGCCGCCCACGCTGATTCCCGTCGACATCGAGGAGATGGGCGTGGAGGTATGCTACCACCTGGAGGACGCCCTTCGCGGCGCCGACGTAGTCTACGCCCTGCGGATACAGCTTGAACGGCAACAGGAAGCCTTCTTCCCGTCCCAGCGCGAGTACACGCGGCTCTTCGGCATCGATCCCGAACGGCTGGATCTCGCCAAGCCCGAAGCCATCGTCATGCATCCCGGCCCCATCAACCGCGGCGTGGAACTCGACAGCCGCGTGGCGGACAGTGGGAGATCGGTCATCCTGGACCAGGTGACCAACGGCGTCGCGGTGCGCATGGCGGTCCTCTATCTCCTCAACGGCGGAGGTGAGCGCGATGCGGCCTGACCGAACGGATACCATCGGCGGCGCAGCCGGAGTCGCCGGGCTTGCGGTGGTCCGCAACGGACGCATCGTCGACCCCGCTTCCGGCTGCGACGAGCAGGCTGACCTCTGGATGCGCGACGGCAGGATCGTCGACCGGCCGGCGGACGACGAGGCGAAAGGCGCCGCGGTCATCGATGCGGACGGCCTGTTCGTCCTTCCGGGCCTGGTCGATCTACACGCCCATCTCTGCGAACCCGGATTCGAGTACCGGGAGACCCTGGAAAGCGGCGCGCTCGCCGCAGCAGCAGGCGGTGTCACCGCCGTGGCGTGCATGCCGGACACCGACCCGGTCATCGACGACGCACCCATGGTGGAATTTGTGCGGGAAAGGGCGGCCGGCGCAGCGGCGAAGATCCATCCCATCGCCGCGGTCACCGCGGGACGGGCGGGAGAACGCCTGACCGAAGCCGGCGAACTGGCCGAGGCCGGCGCCGTGGCGCTGTCCGATGCCGGCCGGTCCATCCGGAATCCGGCCATCCTGCGCCGGGCTCTCGAATACAGCCGGATGTTCGACCTGCCCATCCTCGTGCACTGCGAAGACCCGTCGCTCTCTGCCGGCGGGCACATGCACGAGGGAAGCCACGCCACCCGGCTGGGCCTTAAGGGCATACCCTCCATCGCGGAGGAAACCGTCGTCGCCCGGGACCTCATGCTGGCCGAATGGACGGGCGGGCGGATCCACGTCACCCACGCCAGTACGGCCGTGACGGTGGATCTCATTCGTTCGGCGAAGCAGCGGGGCGTACGGGTGACCGCCGATGCCAGTCCCCATCACCTGGTGTTGACCGACGACTCCCTTTCAACCTACGCCTACGATACCCATCTTAAAGTGAATCCGCCTCTGCGGAGCAAAGCGGACGTGGAGGCACTTCGCTATGGGCTGGCGGACGGAACGATCGACGCCGTCGCTTCGGGCCACACGCCGCGGTCCGTGGACGAGAAGTACACGGAGTTTCAGGAAGCGCTGCCCGGCGCCACGGGTCTCGAAACCATGCTGGCCGTCGTGTTTACGGAGCTGGTCAGACCGGGCCTGCTGACCCTGGGCGAAGCGGTAAAGGCCCTGTCCGCATCCCCCGCGGGGATACTCGGCGTCGAAGGAGGCAGCCTGGCGTCCGGCGGTCCCGCCGACCTCCTGCTCTTCGATCCGGATGGAACCTGGACCGTGGATCCCGCGTCCTTCAGATCAAGATCCTCAAACTCGCCTTTCACCGGCCGCACGCTGGAAGGGTGCATAACCATGACCATCGTCGGCGACCGGGTAAGTTACCGGCGCGACGCGCCTGAATCACCTTGACGGACAGGTACAAATCACTTTATTTTAGATGACTGTCTACATCGGATCCATCGGACATGATCTTGAAGATGCAAACCCATGGCAGGCCGCGAATAGGTGTCATCGACGTACCTGTCGAAAGGAGTCTGTAATGTTTTTAAGAAAGGTTTCCATCTGCGTATTGTTTGCCCTCGGCTTCGCCCTGTTGATACCGGTCGCCGCCGACGCGCAGAAAATCGAGCTTCGTTCCGCGAAGATCTACATCCGCGAAACGCCCCCTCAGTGGGACAAGGCCATGGCACTGCTCGAGACCGCCCTGGAGAAGGACCCGGGCAACAACGACGCCCACTACCTCCTCGGCCTCATACATTACTACCGCGGGAATTTCGATACGATGTTCCAGAACTGGGAAACGGTTACCTTCGATGATCTGGACAAGAAGGACAAGGAACAGTTCAGAAACACGCTGGGCTCCATGATCCGCACGAACTATCAGACCGGCCAGCAAAGCTTTGAGAAAGAGGAGTACGCGGACGCCGCCCAATTCTATGGCCGCTCCGTCAATGCGACCTCGATGCTCCAGGATATACTGCGCTCCATTGGCAAGAAGAAAGAGGCCGAGGAGGCGGACGGATTGGAACCCGCCAAACAGCAGAGGTACCTTTACTGGGGCTACGCCGCCTTGAACTCGAAAGATTATGAAGGTTCCAGGATGGCCCTCGAGAAGCTTACCGAAGCGGATCCGAACAAATTCGAAGCCTGGGACGGCCTGATCAACGTGTACTACAACACCCAGGTCTGGGACAAGGTGGTCATTGCCTGCGACAGGATCATCGAACTGTCGGAAGCGGTCGATCTCAACACCTACCTAATCAAGCGCGACGCCTATTTCAATGTCGCCGACACGGCCAACGTGATCACCACGTATGAGCAGGCGATGGAAGCGTTTCCGGAAGAAAAGTCTCTGTATCGGGAACTCGGTTCTATCCATTCCTCCAAGAATAACCTGGAAAAGGCGATCGAAGTTTTGGAGAAGGGAACCGCCGCTATTCCCGAGGATCAGGATCTGCTGCGGTACCTGGGGACCAACTACTACAACAAGGGATTGTCCGACCGGGATGGCGGAAACGTGGAAGCGTCCTCGGCGGCGTTCAATGGCGCTATCGAGAGCATGAACAAGCTGCTGGTGTTGGAGCCGAAGAGTATCGAAGCACACGATATTCTCGGCGATTCCTACGCCGGACTGGCCAGTATTGAAACGGACGAGGCCAGGAAGATGGAGCTGTTTACCAAGGGCGAAGAACACCAGAAGACGAAGATGGATCTGATCACCTCGGGAGAAGGCATGTAGGTTCCGGGGATGTTTCCAGATGGTGGTCGGTCTGAGGTAAAATTAACTGGTTTTCAAGAGGATTCCGGGGATCTCCGGAATCCTCTTTTGCTACCGTTGCCCTGATCCACGCCTTCCCACCAGGCGCCGTCGCCAACATGGGAGCTGATCATGCGGTATGACTTTCCGTTGAAAACGCCAGTCCAGGTTGCTTTGTTGGCATTGTGTCTTCTGTTCGGCATGAATCTGGCGGGCTGCGCGTGGCTGCTCGGGCAGCGGGCACCCGCCACTTCGCCTCCGGCGCCTCAACCCGAAGCGCAGGAGCCCGAATCGCAGGAACCCGAAGCGCAGGCGCCCGATGACGACGCGTCACGACCTGATGGGGCGTTGATGGGTAATCAGGCCAAAGCGGCTTCCGAAACCTCCGTCAACGCCACGGTAGCAGAACCCATCCTGGGATACAGAGTCCAGCTTTATTCGTTTACGAGCCGCGAATCGGCCGAAGCCGCACTACAGCAGGTGGAGCAAACGTTGTCGGAATGGTCGTATGGCGTCTACGTGGATGAGAAATCCAACAGCTTCAAGGTGCGCGTGGGCGACTTCAAGGAAAAGGCCGATGCCGACATCCTGCGTGACTGGCTGAGAACCAGGGGGTTTGTCGATGCCTGGACGGCCAGGACCCTGATTAAGACGCGCTGACACACAAACCCGGTCAACCTGCGCTCCGAATGGCGCACCTCAATACCGAAGGGCGCACCTCAATACCGAAGGGAACACCACCGCATGCCCTCGAATCATGATACATTCGCACCCCTGGACCCCGGCCGGCGCGTCCTCATGGGGCCCGGGCCGAGCGACATGCATCCCAGGGTCTACCAGGCCATGGGAGCTCCGCTGACCGGTCACCTGGACCCTTATTTCATCGGGGTCATGGACGATACCAAGGCGCTGCTGCGGTACGTGTTCCAGACCGAGAACGCCATGACGCTGGCCATCTCCGCCACGGGATCCGCCGGCATGGAGACCTGCATCTGCAATCTCGTGGAGCCAGGTGACGAGGTACTCATCTGCGTGGGCGGCGTCTTCGGAGACCGCATGGCCCAGATGACCGAGCGCCACGGCGGCAGGTTGATTCGTCTCGAAGGCGAACCGGGGCGGCCGTTCACGCCGGAACAGGTCCGGCAGGCGCTGGAGGGATGCCGTCCCAGGGTCGTGGGCCTCGTACACGCGGAGACGTCCACGGGCGTGCTGCAGCCCCTCGAAGAGATCATCCCCGTCATCCACGAGCACGGCGCCCTCGTCCTGGTCGACACCGTGGCCTCCCTGGGCGGTACGCCGGTCAAGGTCGACGCATGGGGCATCGACGTCTGCTATACCGGCAGCCAGAAATGCCTGAGCGCGCCGCCGGGCCTGGCGCCTCTTACGCTCAACGACCGCGCGCTCGAGGCCATTGCCGCCCGCAAGACGCCGGTCGACAACTGGTACATGGACCTCTCCCTGATCAACGCGTACTGGGACGGCGACCGGACCTATCACCATACAGCCCCGGTGAGCCTGTTCTACGCCTTGCGGGAAGCCCTCGTGCTCATCCACGAGGAAGGGCTGGAGAACGGCCATCGGCGACATGCCGCGAACTACGAAGCGTTCAGGGCGGGGATCGACGCCATGGGGCTCGCGTTCTTCGTCGACCCGCCGCACCGCGCCCCGACCATCAACCCCGTCCTGGCCCCGGAAGGGATCGACGAGGACGGTGTGCGGAGCCGCCTGCTGAAGGATTACGGCCTCGAACTCGGCGGCGGCCTCGGCCCGTTGAAGGGCAAGGCCTGGCGCGTGGGGCTCATGGGCCAGTCCTCGCAGCGCGATCACGTCATCCTTTGCCTGGGCGCCCTCGAACAGGCCCTGCGCGCGGAAGGTCACGAAGTCGCCGGGAGCGGCGTGGCGGCGGCGAGTGCCGTATACGCCGACGCCGGGACGGGCTAGCCGGAACGACCTGGTCCGACCGGATTGCGCACGATCGTTTTAACCGGGCATCCTGCCCATAGACGGAGGAGCATATGTATTTCGTCGAAGAAGAAAACATGTCCAATAAGTCCATCGCCCCGGGCGTCAGCATCGCCGTGGCCGGAGGCGACCGGGCCCAGATGTCCTTCGTGACGCTCACACCGGGATCGCAGGTGCCCATGCACGACCATCCCCACGAACAGCTGGGCGTGGTGCTGGAAGGTGAGTTCGTCATGGTCATCGGGGAGGAAAGCCGGACCATTAAAACGGGCGACAAGTACGTGATACCCGGCGGGGTGCGACACGGCGTGACCGAAGTCATGGTCAAGTCCGTCGCCCTCGACATCTTCAGCCCGCCCCGGGAGGATTACGCTTAACCGAGAAAAACCGTGTCCGCGCCGATCAACCGGCGAGGCCCGCCGCGGCTTTCACAGCAAGACCCGCCACGGTCAGTACCCAACCAGTCAGGAGACTTCCATGTCCGACGCCCTACCCCAAGACCGGCCCGTACAACTCTGGAAAATGACCCGCAGGCAGTTCCGCGAGGGGATCTACGACGGCAACCTCAAGGGAGCGTTCATCCCCACGGGCAGTACGGAACAGCACAACGAGCACCTGGAGATGTCCCACGACACCGCCAGCGCCGTCCACGTGTCCGAACGCGCCGCGCAGGCGCTCTATCCCGAGGTCGTGGTCACCACGCCGCTGGCCATCGGCGTGTCGGAGCACTGGATGGACCACAAGGGAACGCTGACGACCCGGCCCGAGATCTTCACGGAACTCCTCTACGACGTGGCCGACAGCATGAAACGGGGCGGGATCAGCCATATCCTGGCCGTCAACGGCCACGCCGGGAACGCCGGTCCCGTCAACGCCGCGCTGGAGGACATCAAGTCCCGCCTGGGGGTCGATTTCGCCTTCTGCAGCTACTGGGAAGCCTATACCCCGGAAATTGTCCAAAAGTACATGGAGTCGAACAACTGTCCCGGCCACGCCAGCGAGTTCGAGACCTCCTTCGCCTACGCGGCCTTCCCCAGGCACGTCCACTGGGAAGGCGTCGACTACGACTCGGCCAGGCTGACCATTTCCCAGGCCGACCGGGCGACCCAGGACCGGGAATTCCACCACGAGGCCAAGCTCGCCGACGCCGTGAAGGGACAGGGCATGATCGACGTGGCGGTAGACTGGGTCGCGGCCAGGATGAAAGCGATGATCGAGGGCACCTGATCCGTGTCTGGCGATACCCCATCCATTATCGCGTTTGAAGACGTAAGCAAGTGGTTCGGGACTTTCCAAGTGCTCCGGGACGTGGATCTGAGCATCGGCGAAGGCGAGTGCGTCGTCATCTGCGGACCATCCGGATCGGGCAAGTCCACGCTGATCCGCTGCATCAACCGGCTGGAAACCCACGACCGGGGCACGGTCCGGGTCCACGGCGTCCCGCTGGGACCGGGCGAGCGGCTTCCCCGCGAACTGCGCGGGAAGATCGGCATGGTGTTCCAGAGCTTCAACCTGTTCCCCCACATGACCGTCCTGCGGAACCTGGCCCTCGCCCCCATGCGCAATCTCGGGATGGATAAGGAGAAGGCGGAAGAAACCGCCCTGTCCTACCTCGAGCGCGTGCACATCGGGGACCAGGCCGAAAAGTACCCCGACCAGCTTTCCGGGGGGCAGCAGCAACGCGTGGCGATCGCCCGGGCGCTGTGCATGCAGCCCGATATCCTGCTTTTCGACGAACCCACGTCGTCCCTCGACCCGGAGATGATCCGGGAGGTCCTCGACGTGATCTTCGAGCTTACGGACAGCGGCATCACCATGGTCTGCGTGACCCACGAAATGGGTTTCGCCCGCAAGGTCTCCGACCGGGTCGTCTTCATGGACCACGGCGAGATCGTCGAAAGCGCCGCGCCGGACGCCTTCTTCGACGCGCCCAGGGAAGAACGGACCCGGGCCTTCCTCAACCAGATCCTCCACTACGAGGCTTCGGCGTGATCGGGCTATTCCGCAGGCCGTGGGTCAGGCATGCGTTGTCGAACTGGATCCAGCCGGCAGCCATCGCCGGCATCCTCGTCTTCGCGGTCATGCGCGGCGCCGAGAACATCAACTACCGTTGGCAGTGGTACCGGGTCGACGACTTCCTGTTCACGTCTGAAAACGGCGCCTGGGCCGCCGGTCCGCTGGTCCAGGGCCTGTTCGTCACCCTCGAAATATCCGTCCTCAGCCTCATCCTGACCCTCGTCATCGGGCTCGCGACCGCGCTCCTGCGGCTGTCTTCCTCCGTGGTCGGGCGCGGACTCGCCCGCGGGTACCTGGAACTGATCCGCAATACCCCCCTGTTGATCCAGCTCTACGTAATGTACTTCGTACTCGGCCCGATCCTCGGATGGGGACAGACCACGACGGCGATCGCGTGCCTCGCCGCGTTCCAGGGCGCCTATACGTCCGAGATCTTCCGGGCCGGCCTGCGGGCCATCCCCCGGGGGCAGGTCGAGGCGGGGGATAGCCTGGGACTGACGCGCCTCGACAATTACCGGTATGTCATCCTGCCACAGGTGCTCCGGAACATGCTGCCGCCGCTCACCAACGAGGCGGTATCGCTCGTGAAGAACTCCTCGATCGTCAGCGTCATCGCCATCTTCGATCTCACCACGCAGGGCCGGAACCTCATCGCGGACACCTTCCTGACCTTCGAGATCTGGCTGACCGTGGCCGCGATCTACCTGGCCGTGACCCTGGCCCTTTCCACCGCGGCGGCCATGGCCGAACGGCGAAGGGCGGGCGCATGACGTCGACGATCGGTCAAAGGAAAAGCCGGTTCCGGCTCAATCGGCTGGACGGGATCCTGCTGGTGGGATTGATCGCGGCGGCCGGCTGGATGTGGTACCGTTCGGCCATCGGCGTGGCGTACCGCTGGGACTGGCCCCAGGCGCTTTCGACCGTCTTTGCCACCGGCGACGCCGGCGAGACGCCCTTTTTCCTGACGGGGATCTACGCGACCCTGCGGCTCAGTCTCTGGGGGGCGGTATTGGCCAGCATACTGGGCGTGCTGATCGGTGTGGGCAGGTACGCCGGGGGGCGCACGCTGTGCATGTTCTGCGGGACCTACATCCAGATCCTGCGCAACATCCCGCCCCTGGTGTTCATCTTCATCTTCTACTTCTTCATCAGCAGCCAGTTGATGCCCCTGCTGGGCCTGGACGCCCTGTTCAGCCGGCCCGCGGAGGAAGCTACGGGATGGCAGCGCTTCCTCTTCGGCCCCCCGGCGCTCTGGGAGAACCTGGTCTCCGGCGTGCTGTGCATATCCTTCATCAGCGCCGCGTACATCGCCGAAGTCGTCCGGGCTGGCCTGGCCGCCATACCCCGCGGCCAGTGGGAGGCCGGGGAAAGCCTGGGCATACCGGTCCTGGACCGCTACCGGTTCGTCATCTTTCCCCAGGCGCTGGCCCGCATCGCACCGCCGCTGACGGGCCAGTACATCTCCCTGGTGAAGGATTCGTCCATCGTCTCCCTCATCTCCGTCCAGGAACTGACCTTCGTCGGCTCGGAAATCGCCAATTCGAGCGGGCTGCTCTTCGAGGTGTGGCTGCTGGTGGCCTTCGTGTACTTCCTGCTCTGCCTGTCCCTTTCCATCCTGCTTAGGCAGGTGGAACGGCGCATGACCCGGCACTTTCACCAGTTCGCGTAGCACTGGACACGCCGGTGCCCGGCCGATGAATGCCGACTTCCACTGCGAGTGATTAGAAGGAGGCGATGGGTGGCCGCGGGTTTACCGGCGCCGGTTTTCCGCGTCGATCCCGCCGCGCAATGGATCGAAAACCCGCTTCACCGTATCGAACTGGCGCTCCAGGGTTGCGGGCTTGCCCAGCAGCCGGTCGCTGAGCATGCGCGCCGCCACCGTGGCGTAGGCATTGCCCCGGCCCGTGAATCCGGCGACGATGTGGACGCCCGGCGTTTCCGTCTCGCCGACGAAGGGGCTGCTGTCGTAGGAAAAGCCCATGACGCCGCCCCAGCGGTGGGAGCGGCCGAGGGCGGCCAGGTGGGGGAAGGCGCCGTTGAACGCCCGGTCGTTCGTCCGCTGCACCGCCCGCGTGGGGCGCTCCTTGTACCCCCGGTACGTCCGGACCGGCTGGCCCGGCCGGCTTCGGCGCCGCAGGAAGTGGAATCCCCGCTCGGCGCGGATGTGGTGATTCCTGCCCCCGCCGAATAGCAGCCGGCCGCCCTCCCATGGCCCGTCGTGCAGCTGCCGCCAGAATTCCCAGCCATCGTTGGCATAGAAGACGCCGTTGAACAGCCGCTCGGACACTGGTTCCGTCGTGAAGACCTGCCCCCGGTGGGGGATGATGCGCCGCTCGTACCGCGCATCGAGTTGCGGGGTGTAGGCGTTCATTCCGAGGAGCACGTGTTGCGTCCGGATCCTTCCACCCGGCGTATGCACGTGCAGTCTGCGGTCTTTCCGTTCGACCCCGGTGACCGGCGTATTTTCGAAGCACAGGACGCCCAGCCCCCGCGCGGCGGCCGCGAGACCACGCACGTATTTGACCGGGTGGAGTTCGCCGTCGAACTTGTTCCGCAGGGCACCCGCCAGGAGCGGACTTCGCTTGATCTCGTAGAGTTCCTCCTCGTCCAGGTAGGCCACCTCGAATCCATCCTCCTGGAGTAGGTTGTACGATTGAACAATGCGTTCCAGCGGATTCTGGTGAGAACCGCGGTCCGGCCGTTTCATCGCGATTACGTAGCTGCCGTGCCGGTAGTAGTCGCATTGTATGTCGTACTTTTTCATGAGACCGGCCATGAGATCGTGGTTCTCGAGGGCGATCGTCCACGCCTCCCGCGCCAGCCTCCTGCCGTCCGGGCCGTACAGGTCCGTCAGTTCCTCCACGGCCTCGGCGTAGTACTCGTGAGTCCCGGCCAGCATGAACCCCCCGTTGCGGCCCGTCGCGCCCGAGGCGATCTCCCGCCGCTCGAGTACCGCCACGCGCGCGCCGCCCTCGGCCAGGAACAGGGCGCCGGTCACTCCCGTCACGCCACCGCCGATCACGACGACGTCCACGTCCAGGTCCCCGGACAGGGGATTGGAGGGCGTGTAGGGCATGTCCAGCCAGTAGGAGTCACGGATCATGGGAGGTTTCTGTGTCACGACAACCGCTTCAGGGAAAGATAACTAAAGATAGCCGCGAGGAAACTCCACCAGAAATTAGACGAGGTTTCAGGAGCGAACTTCGACCGTTACAGGATAAGGCGTAGAAAACTTCTGCGTCAAGTAACTCGGACATCGAATAGCCTATTCATTCTGATAGGATTGGCATTGACACAGTACATCTAACTCCACTACGTTTCCAGTGATTATATCGTTTCGAAATCGTGGTCTAAAACGGTTATATGATTACGGTTCTGCAAAAGGAATCCGAACCGACCTTGTGAGAAAGATTACACACATTCTTTCAGACCTTGATGCTGCCACCAAACCATCCGATCTCGATCTACCAGGGTATCGACTACATCCACTGAAGGGCAGTTTGAAGGAGTTTTGGAGTGTATCTGTTTCTGCAAACTGGAGAATCATTTTCCGATTTGAAAAGGAAAACGTCCACGATGTTGATCTGGTCGACTACCACTAGAAAGGGGCAGGCAATATGGCCATGAATAACCCGTCGCATCCCGGTCACAGCATCAGACAGAACTGCCTGGACCCATTTGGCCTAAACATCACCGAAGCGGCACGGATTCTCGATGTCTCACGTCACACGCTTTCACGGCTGTTGAATGGCCATTCAGCTGTAACAGCCGAGATGGCCATTCGCCTGGAAAAGGCAGGATGGTCGAATGCCGAATTCTGGCTTCGTCGCCAGGCCAACTTCAACCTCGCGCAGGCACGCAAGAACGAAGACCAGATCAGGGTCGAACGCTATAAGCCGCGGTAGGATTTTCTCAAGATCCCTGGTAAAAAACGGCCGATTCTTGCGGACGAACTCTTTGCCGCAGTCTGAGACATTCTGGCTATTCAGATCAAACAAGACCTCCAATTGCTCGGGATGGTTTGAAGTTGTCGCAACCCGGGAGTCGCTCAAATGACAAAGAGCGCGCGCTACATTAAAATCGTCGAGTGGTCGAATGAGGATGAGTGTTACATCGGCTATTGCCCTGGAATTATCGGTCCCTGCTGCCACGGTGACGAGGAAATCGAAGTTTACCGCCAACTTTGCCAAATCGTCGACGAATGGCTTGAGATCGCACAGCAAGAAAACAAGGAACTGCCTCCCCCGACTATAGGGCGTAACCTTACTGAGCTATTGATGGCTGTATGACTCAATCTCTCCTCTAATCTGAATCGCTCAGACCTCCAGCACCGCCGCGATCGTCTCACCCTCGTGGACGCGGTTGAAGGTTCGCAGCACCAGCACGTGGCCGGACTGGGTGGAAACGATCTCTTCCCTCCGGTCACCCAGCAGGTCGGTAACCACCCCGAATCCATCACCGGGCTCGACGCGGTCCATCAGTTCTACCCAGGGTTCGAAGAAGCCGGAAAAGGGCGCCGGATAGTTCAGCTGGATGTGTCCCGCGCCTTCCCGGTCGTCCTCCACCGTGTGCTTTATGTTCGACGGCGGCTGGTCGCGTTCGATCATGCCCAGCACGCCCATGACGTTCAAGCACCCTTCGTAATAGCCTTCGACGCCCTCGGGGTCGCAGTCGCCCGCACCCATCCATTCCGAATAAATCGCGGGAATGCCGGCGTCCCGGGCGATGGAGAGCGTGCGGCCATCGTGTCCCGCGTAGGTGCCCCAGACGACCGGCATGTTGAAAGCCCGGGCCATCTCCCGCTGCCGCACCAGGACGTCGGCGTCGGCGTGCAGCATGTAACCCACCGTTGGGTAAAACCTCGAGATCAGTCCGCCGCTGTGCAGGTCGATGAGGTAGTCGGCCTCGCGGATCATCGCGCTGACCGCGTGTGCGATCCGTTCGGTGATGGTGCCGTCTGCCCGTCCGGGACAGGTCCGGGCCAAGTCAAGGCCGTCCTCCGCGGTACGCTGGCCGCGCCAGTAGGCCGCCTCGTTGACGACGGGGACCAGGGTGACCGTGCCGCGGAGTTCATCGGGATCCAGGGCCTCCTTCAGCCGCCGTATGGCCCACATGGATTCGAACTCGTCGCCGTGTATGCCCCCGAGTATGAGCAGTTTCGGGCCGGGCGCCTTCCCGGTTATGGCAACGGACTTCAACTTGACGGGGCCTGACATGGCGTTCTCCTTGGATTATATTTGAGTGTAACCCGGTTTACTGACCGCGACGGCTTCCCATATTCAGTGCGTCTCGGTGCGTCTCGGTGCGTCTCGGTGCGTCTCGGTGCGTCTCGGTGCGCCAGAATATAGGGACGAGGCAGGTCCTGATCAAGCGATGCCCACAAACGGCATGATATCGATCCCCCTTACGTATTCCCATGACCTGGAACGGCAACCGGCGCTCTGGCCGGTTACGCGAGGCATACCCATGCCTGGGGGCATGCTGCGCGGAACGGAAGGTCTGGCCGTCTTGGATCCCAATGGCGATCGCGTCCCGGCCCAGTTCCGGGTACTCGGCCGCTGGGTGGACGGATCGGTGAAGTGGGTGCTCGTTGATTTTCAGGCGAATACCGGCTCAGCCGGGAGAACGACCTACCACCTAACGGATGGGATGGTCGAAGAAGCGCCGGCACCCAGGCAGCCCACCACCTGCAATTCCACCACCAACCCTTCCGTACGGGTCGAAGAAACCGAAAACGACCTCCACGTGGACACGGGCGTCCTGCGATTCAGTATCGACCGCCATCGATACCGCCTCTTCCATTTCGTCTCGCTCGGTGATGTGCAGCATGACGATGCGCGGCATGGCAATGCACAGCATGGCGATGCGCGGCACAGCGAGCCGGCTCACGGCGATCCGGCCCACGCGGAATGCGGCCGGGACAAGGCCGGCGATGCCTGGGCCCGGATCAGTGAAAGCGCTTCAGACGGGCGGCTGGCACGCCGGTTGTACGGTCCGGGCGGCCTGTGCAGGGCATCGCTGGCCGGTGACTCCTATTCAGTAGCCGTCGAGGAACGGGGTCCGCTGCGCACAGTGATCCGCCTTGAGAGCGCGCTGGAGGCCGACCTCCCCATGCATCACTACGGCGGCTACCGGCCGGTTCGGTGTATCACCCGGATCCACGCCTATGCCGGACAGGCGTTTCTGCGGATCCTTCAGACCCACGTCTTCACCTGCAATCCACGGGAAGTGGAAATAGAAGACCTCGCCCTGGATGTTCCCGCCCCCTTCAACGGATCCGGTCTGGACTACGCCTACGGACTGAACGGCATCGTAACAGGCACGCTCGATCACGGCGAGCGGCTGCGCGTCGCGCAGAAGAAGGATAACCAGGTGCAGGTGATGCACGGGCGGCCTGGGACGGAAAGCACCATCGACGAAGATGAAGCGTGCGAAGGTTGGGCGACCCTCAGTGACGGGACGTCCGGCGTGGGCGTCGCATGCCGGAACATGGCCGAGGAATACCCGCGAGCCGTCGAATTGACCGGTGACGGCCGTATGACTGTGTACGCGCGCCACGACCCGGACGGTGGCCGTCTCTCACTGGCACGGTATGCCGAAGAGGTCGCCTGGCACGAGGGAGAGGGGGTGTATGCCGACGGGACCGGAATAGCGAAAACAACCGAGTGCTACGTCCTGTACTTCGAGGCCGATCGCCGCGAAGAGGCGGTCGAAACGCTTCGATGCGCCCTGTCGCAGCCTCACGTATCGGTCTCGCCCGAGTGGATGGACCGATGCGGGGCCGCAGGAGGCTTTGCGGTTTCCACCTCGGTTGACGCCGATAAACAGGGGATTCCGGCGGAGTCGGAACGGGAGCGAGAAGGTCTACCGGAGTCGAGTCCGGAGCAGGAGCGGCGAGCGGTTTCAAGCCCGGAGTGGAAGCGTCGACCGAAATCCGATGTGACGCCGATGATCTCGCCAGAGATGATCCCCGCCGCGGAGCGCATGCTGACAGGTTTCGCGGACTGGCTGGCGCGCAACATCCGGCTCGGACGCTGGTACGGCTACCTGGACTACGGCGACGTCCGGGCGACGTGGGACGAGGCCGAGGACGACTGGAAGTCCCAGGGCCGCTGGGGCTGGTGCAACAGCGAGTGGGACCCCCGCCACGCGGTCTGGATCCAGTACCAGCGCACGGCTGATCCGCGTTACTTCGCGCTGGCCGAGGCCATGACCCGCCATTCAATGGACGTGGACACGTGCCACTGGCACCCCTTCCGGCCGTACATGGTCGGCGGCTGCTACCGCCACGGCGTCGATCACTTCAGCGACGAGCCCTGCGCCTCCCACACCTTCATCGACAACTGGATCGACCATTACTATCTGACCGGCGACGGCAGGACCCTCGAAGTCCTGCGTGAAGCCGGCGCGTTCTTCCTGCGTTACCGGTGGACCGAAGACCCGGCCTACAGCTTCAGCCTGCGGTCCATGGCCAATGTGTTGCGCGGACTGCTTCACGTATACGAGGCCACGAGCGAGGACCGCTACCTGCGCCGAGCCGAGGAAGTATATACCGTAGTCGCCCGGGGACAGAATGAAGACGGGAGCTGGTACAAGCGCTTCCAGGTCTCGACACCGGACAGACTGCCGAAACAACTACCCTACGGCATGGCCACGGAAGGCACGACGCTGGCCGTTGAAACGGGTACGACCGCACCCTTCACCGATGACGAGTTCAGGGGCCTCGGCGGCCCGTTCTCCCGCATGATCCGCGACCTGCCCTACAAGGAACAGAAGGGTTACCAGACCCATTACCTGATGATCGGCCTGGAGTTGATGCACCGGATGACCGGCAGGGAGGACGTGGCCGAGACCTACCGACGGGGTGTGGACTGGTTCTGCGGCTTTCCGGACACTTTCGCGTCCGACCGGCCACTCAAGGAGCATTACGGCGGGATCCTCTGCCGGCACCTGGGCTACGCCCATCGTTTGACGGGCGACCACCGCTACCTGGAGACCGGACTGAAGATCCTGGAAATGCTCATCGACGCGCAGGACTGGAGCAAAGATCCCCGCAAGCGCGGATCCATCGACATGAACCCCTCGACCCTCAGCCTGCTGTTCTTCGGGGTGCCGGGCCTGCTGGCCGAGGTTCGGCGAAAGGCCGAGGTTCGGTAAAACATGGCTTGGTGAGCCGGTTCTATATGGTTAATTTGAGTATACAGCCACCGGAGACTGGTTCGTCACCTTCATCCCGGAACAGCATTCCTACTCAGGGCGGTACCGGCATGTGCGTTCGTATCCTGCTGATGATTGCCGCGTGCACGATGACGCTGGAAGTGGCATCACAGCCCGCTGCCGGCCAACCGGAATCTGTTGAAAGTCCTTCCTCCCTGGAAACCCCCCTCGAAGCCGGCAAATCCCTTTACCAACAGGGTCGATTCGACGAAGCCCTGCCACTCCTCCAACAGGCGGTGCGCGACGAAGGAAGATCGGCGCCGGCCCGTTACTGGCTCGGTATGGCCTGGTTGGCCCTCGGAAACGAGGATGAAGCGTTGAAGGCATTCAGACGGACCACACAGCTGGACAAGCACTGGGCGCCCGGCCATGTCGGCATGGCCATGGTGTACATGCGCTTCCCCAACCGGCGACTCGACGCCCGAAAGGCACTGCGGAACGCCATCGAGGCGGATCCCGATGACGCGGATATCCACTACTACCTGGGCATGACCTACATGGACCAGGTCCGGACGAGCAGGTTGATCGGCAGCGAAAAGGACGGGAGGAGGCATTTCCAGAAAACTATCGAACTGAACCCCTCGCACCCCGACGCCTACTTCCAGCTCGGTCGTTGTTACGACAGTCCGCCAGAGCCGGAACACGAAAAGGCGATCGCCGCGTTTATGTATCAATATCGCGTCAATCCGGATCACGACGAATCGCTGCTGCGTTTCGCCGACGTGAATCATCGTTCCGAACGTTACGACCTTGGGGTCAAACAGCTCAGAGGACTGGTATGGCAACTGGGTGAGGACGTGCCGGTCAGGGTCCGTACCATGCTGGCGCAATTCGAAGTGCTGTCCCTTGGCTCAGAGGAACAGTTCGGGCAATTGCACGAGGCCCTGGAAGACTATGTCGCCCTGCTGGACGCCGATGAACGGGCGGTATACCGGGATCTGCGCCATGTCGCACCGCGAGAGGAACTGCATACCTGGAAAGCAGCGACCGGGCCGGAACGCGATTCCCTGTGGCGCGCCTTCTGGAACGAGCGGGATTCGAACCCGGCTACGATAGCAAACGAACGCCTGGTCGAGCACTACCGCCGTGTCATGTACGCTCGGGTTCATTTCTCCGGGGGGCAGCAACCCTATGACCGCCGCGGTGAAATCTATATCCGCTATGGCGCGCCGGACGACCGGCGGCGGTTCGTGTTCCGCCACTATGAAGACCCGGAAATCCCCCACATGCTTACCGGAAACCCGGCCGTGGACGCGATCCGCGAAAAGAACCTCCTGACCGGCTACAGGCTGCAGCTTCATGACAGCGAGTCACCATTCCCTTTGATGGAAGCCGCCCCGGTGGTAACCGCTGTGGAAGGCGCCTGGATCAACGCGCGGAGGGAAATGGAGACCCAGCCCGGATACGTGGTGGAAAGCTGGGTATATGTCCTGCACGACCTGGAACTGTTCTTCGTGGACACGTTGAAGGATGGGAAATTCGACTATCCGCTCAAGGCCGTCAGCAACTTCACCCGGAATATGGTCCGCCAGGACCGGTTCCACCCCAGTCAACGCGCCACCGAACTGATCGCCCGCAGTCCCGAGGTCTACACTCATGACTTCGGTGGTGAACGCCTCGAGTTTGCCTTCGACGCGGTGTCCTTTCGTGGCGAAGGCGGATCAACCGAAGTGGATCTCACCTACAGCATTCCGGTCTGGCAGTTCGGCGACCTTACCGACGATAAAGGGGACCGGACCTGGCTGAACAACCTGGTCACCCTGCGCGATTCGTTACAGACGCCAGCCCTATCCCGTGCGTACCGGTTCGGCCCTATAGACCGGCCCGATCGGCAAGCGGGTAACCAGGAGCTTCAGGGAGCGGCCTTTACGCTGGCCGCGGATCTGACGACGCCGTCGGGCGTGTTCACAGCCGCCGTGGAAATGCGGGACGAAGCCACGAAGCGGATCGGGGTTTACAAGAAGTCCGTGTCTTTCTCGGACTACAGCGGAGGCGGCCTGCTCATCAGCGATCTCAAGCTTTCAACGGCCATCACGCCCGCGGCGAATCCCGGTCCCTTCGTGCGCAGAGGACTGGACGTCGTGCCCAATCCGGGGCGGCTGTACCCGCGAGGACACCTTGTGTACGTGTACTACGAGGTGTACAACCTGAAGATGGACGAAGGCGGACGGACTTCCTACGAGACGCTATACGAGATCACGCCGAAGGGCATGCCCGCCCTACGAAACAGGAGGGCGAGAAGTCCCGGAGACATGCAGACCGTCATGTCGTTCTTCGAAGGAGCAGGGCAGGCGGAAGAGGAAGCGGAATTCACGGCTCTGGACACCACGGACCTCGAAGCCGGGGAGTACGTGCTCACTGTGACGCTGACGGACCGCCACGGAGATGCTGCCGTCTCCAAATCCGTCAATTTCATGGTGGTGGAGCCGTAGCGGGCGGCTTCGCGGAAGGGGAGGCGCCCGAAAAGGTTGGCTGCCCGGGCGCCAGTTCGGTAGCGTGGTGGTCCGGCCGCTAACCCAGGACCTGGACGGTCTGCTCTTCCCCCGCCGCCAATTCAAGCATCGGATCAAGTGCCGCCTCGCCCGAATCCCCCAGTCGCAGCCGCGACAGCTTGAGTGTTCCGTGCAGGACGCTCAGTTCGGCCGTTAGTCCTTCACCGTTACGCGACACCACGCACATCCCCCACGCGTACCCGGTCGACCAGAAATACCGGCCCGGCTGGTCGGTCAAGGCCATTGTTTTCGTGACCGCCGAGTAGTGGAAGCCGGTCAGGGCGAGGTGGGCGGCCCAGGCGGCCATGGCCCGGGCGTAGTGATGTCCGCACTCGGCCTCGTCGAAGGGATTGCGCCGCCGGCCGTCGTAACGGTTGCGGATATCCTGGATGCAGGCCAGGCCTTCATCGACCATGCCCTCGTAGATCATGCCGATGGCCGCGGTGTACTCGAATCCGGTCATGACCTCGGTGAAGTAAGAGAAGGGATTGTCGGGGCGGTCCTTCGGGTAGGACGCCATGAGCAGCGCCGACTCGTCGCCGAGGACGTAGGACCGCATGACGTTGGTGTGGCGCTGGAAACCTTTCAGCCTGTTGTACGCCAGGATACTCTCGTGCGACCTGCGGACCTTGCCGGCGTCTGCCAGGTATCCCAGGCCGCAGACATGGGCCATGTACTGGCCGACGAGCTGGTCCACCAGGCAGCCCGGACCGAGCTGGTAGTCCGGGTTCGACAGGTCCTTCGGCCCCATGCCGACGGTCAATCCTTCTGCAACGTCATCCGCGCTCCTCGGCGTCCGGATCTCGTGTTCGTAGTAGTCCCCGTTGAAGAGATGCGCGTCGGTCCACTTGCTGCCGCGCTCGTACAGGTCCCGGCATTCACCGGCGAAGTCGTCGTCCCCCAGGTAGCGGGCCATCTCATCCGCGGCGCGCAACGCGCCTAGGTACCAGAACTCCATCTGGGGATTGGGTCCGAAGTATTCCACGTCCATGGTATTGTGCTGGCAGCCTTCCATGACGCCGTCGCGGTCGGCGTCCCATCCGCCCGGTATCCAGCAGAAGGCCAGCGAATTCTTCACATCGGGCCACAGCGCCCTGAGCCGCTCGTCGTCGCCCGAGAGCTGCCACTCGCGGTACATCTTCATGACGCAGCCCATCTGGCCGTCCGCCGCCGCACGATTGAAATGGCGGGCCCGCGCGAGGGGCAGCCAGACGCGGAAGCTCATCAGCCCGTTTTCGTCGGTGGCGTGGGCGAATTCCACTTCGCGCATGGTCTGCGCCAGGTCGCCGAAGAGAAAGGCCGTGGACTGCTCGTAGTTCCAGACGTGGGTGCAGGAGCCCAGGCAGCACCCCGCCGCGTCGTGGCAGCCCTCCCAACCGTAGAAACGGCCATCGGGCGTGCGGAAGCAGGTCTGGCTGCGCAACGTGCTCAGGTTGAACAGGGCCGCTTCCTTGACCACCTCCGGCAGGTCCGAGCCGCAGAACGCCTCGACGAACCGGAGCGTGTCCGCTTCCAGGTTCTGCAGATCGGGTACAACCTGCTCCACCACGTCCCAGGCATCCTCGAACCGAGTCGTATAGTAGTTTCCGATCCGGTCGCCCGTGTCGCAGCAGACATCGCCGTCATCGCAGCAGTCGCCGTTGTCGCGGCTGTCACCACTGCTGTTGCCGCCATCCCCGCAGCAGCCCTCACCTTCCTCGCAGCAGGCGTCTACTTCTTCGTCGGTCTCCGTATCGCCGCCTACTGTCAGGTCCTCCTTCGTCGCGGGCGTCCAGGTATAGCGGTTGGGAAAGTGCCAGGCCAGCACGAAGGTCACGCTGGACGTTTCGCCCGGCGCCAGGTCGATGCGGGCCGACAGGGAGGCCATGGGCCGGTCGTTGTTGCCGGCTTCCCGGTCCGTAAGCACGCCGCCGGTGCTGAATTCGTCCCAGAAGTCGAGGAGCGGAGTACCCCAGCCGGCCTCCCGCCAGGCGGTGCGGTAGCTGACCGTCTCCGCCGTGGTGGCCAGCGCCATCGTGCCCCACTGCGCGGCCTCCCGGTCCACGCCCTTCGAGGCCATGAACAACCCGCGGTACCCGTCGCCGGCGCGGTAACGGTTCCGGTTATCGCTGCAGGCCCCGTCCGTGCCGTCCATGCCGATGAAATTGGGGATCGAGCCGCAGACGGCCGCCGAAACGGGCACGTCGGTCCGGTTGGCCAGCACGTACCGGAGGACCGCCACGGGAAGGCCGCTGCGGTCGGCGTCGCAGGGGATGAGGGGATTGAATGCCTCCAGCCGCACTTCGACCGGCACGTCGTCGTCGGACAGGTGGACCCGGGCGAAGGGGTAGGCCGCGTCGAAGGTGCACCGGGCGAAGCGGGGCAGTCCGTGATTGGCCGTGGGACTCCCGCTGGCGCCTTCGTATTCGAAGTATTCCAGGGGGCCTTCGAGCAGGCGGGTCACTTCGGCCCCGCCGTCAGGTCGCGCGTACAGTACGAAGGAAGGAGGACAACGGGTGTCCCGTCCGGGAATGAACCCCTTGGCCGGGCGATTCATCAGTTCCCAGTCCCGGAGGTCGCCCCGCCCGCCCAGGGAAACCGTACCGGTGCCGATGCCGCCCAGGGGCAGGGCGATGCGCGCGAGATGATTCTGGTCGTAGTGGTGCAGCACAGGCCACGTCATAGGTGTTCGTCCCTTCTTATCCCGGTTGAAAGCGTCGCCGGTAGTCCCGCATCGCCGCCATCACTTTGGGCGACAGGAGCAGGGCCGAGAGCATGGTGGGGATGGCCATCAGGGCGAACGTGCCGTCGATCATGCTGATGGCGGTATCCAGTGATGCGACCGAGGCGGCGATGATGCAGCCGACGTAGAAGTAGTTGTACAGAAACTGCCACCGGGCCCCGATCAGGAAACCGAGGCACTTCGTTCCATAGTAGGAATAGGTGAATATCGTGCTGGTGCTGAAGAAGAGGACGCACACGATCAACATGTAGGAACCGAAACCCGGCATGGCGGATTCGAAGGCGTTGGCCGTCAGCGTCACGCCGTTGTCGGAAGTCGTCTGCCATACCCCGGTCATCATGATCACCAGCGCCGTGCAGGTACACACGATCATGGTGTCGATGACCGGCTCCAACATGGCCACCAGGCCCTCGCGCGTCGGTTCCCGGGTCTTCGTCGCGCCGTGGACGAGGGATTCAGTGCCGATGCCCGCTTCGTTCGAGAAGGCGGCGCGGCGCACGCCGGTCATGATAACCGCGCCCACGGCACCGCCCGCCGCGGCTTCTCCCGTGAAGGCGTCGGTGACGATCAGCATGAGATACCGTGGAACATCCGCGAAGTTCGCCACGATGATCCACAGGGCGCAGAACATGTACAGGATCACCATGGCCGGGACGACGCGGGAGGCGACGTCGGCGATCCGGGTGATGCCGCCGAATATGACGGTTCCGACGAGCAGCACCAGCACGACGCCGGCCGTGAGGTCGAACCAGAAATGATCTTCTCCTACCACGCCCATGGGCGCGAAGATCACGTCACGCATGATCTGCACCAGCTGGTTGACCTGGAACAGGGGCAGGCATCCGATCACCGCGACGACGGCGAAGAACATGGCCAGGGGTTTCCACTTGCGACCGAGCCCTTCCCGGACGACGTACATGGGCCCGCCCTGCGTCTTGCCGGCACTGTCCTCGCCCCGGTACATGATGGCCAGGGAACAGGTGAAAAACTTGGTCGCGATGCCCACGAGGGCGCTGACCCACATCCAGAACATGGCGCCCGGGCCGCCGACCGCGATGGCGACAGCCACCCCGGAAATGTTACCCATGCCGATGGTGGCCGCGAGGGCGCTGACAAGTGCCTGGAAATGCGTGATGTCACCGGGTTCGTTCGGGTCGTCGTATTTCCCGCGGATGATCTCAATGGAGTGCCTGAAATGCCTGAGCGGCAGGAAACGGGAATACAGCAGAAGAAACAGGCCGCCGCCGATCAGCAGGTACAGCAGGTACGACCAGGCGGTATCGGCGAAGAAGACGATACCACGTTCCACCATTTCCATGAATCTCCTCCTGTGTGGCGCGTCGCAATTGCCTGCAGCAATTTGTCGAATCGCGGCGGTCTGATGAATCGCGGCGGTCTGTCGAATCTATTTCCTGGTGAAGACCAGGGTGCCGCTGTCGAGCCGTGAAGTGTCCGGCACGTTGGCGGCAACTACCACTTCGTTTTGGGGCACCAGGAACACGGTATCGTTCCGTCGTACGGCCTGGCGGCCGGCGCTGGCCAATGCGACCGGCGCGTTGTAACGGACGAGCACCCGCGTCCCCGGCGGAATGCGGTCCCATCGGCGGACCTGCCTGCCGTGTTTTATCGTGCCCATCGGAAAGATGTAGTAGGTGTCGGAGCGCCGGTAGGCCGTACCAGCGATGTCGAAGGCCGTGGTCCCCTGGATGATGACGGGTACGGCGGCGGTGACCGCCTGGACATCTTCGGTGCGATTGCGGTTGAGATAGACCTTCGTCCCGACCGGGATCCGGTCCCAGTTCCTGATCTGATTCCCCCGCATGACCGTCCCGTTGGGGAAGTGGTACACCGTCGAGGCCTCGTCATAGTGCCCACGGGCGATGCGCCACGCCGTGTTACGACGGGTAATGACGTTTTCAGACAGCTGGGCGACTTCCTCGTCATATCTTCCTCGGTCCACGAGGCGGACCCTGGCGATATCGATATCGGGATCCCGTATGAGCCGTCCCGCCTTGACGTCCGGATCGTAAAGTATGCTGTTGCGCGGGTCCTCCGAGGTCAGGCCGGCCCGGGCCCGGCTGAAATTGAACACGCCGGGATCCTTCTTGCGTCCGCGGTGGAGCCGTTTTACCCACCTGTTCGGCCTGCCGTAGGCGACGCGGTAGTGTTCCAGCACGTGGTAATCGGGAATCTTGTACACCCGCTGCAGTACTTCGATCAACCATTTAAGGGCATCGTACTGGGACGCGCTAAAGGGGTCGTTGTGGTATCCCACCAGTTCGATGCCGACGGAATGGTTGCTGATGTTCGTGAGGCCATTCCACATGCTCAGACCCGCGTGGTGAGAAAGGTACTTCTTGTCCAGGATCCGATAAATGGTCCCGTTTCGGGCGACGAGGTAGTTGGAGTACCCCCTGCGCGAAACGGTGTTCAATGCACTTCTCAACCCCGATTCCGTGCTGTGTATTACAATGAAACGACTGGATTTGCGGAGGCGTTTCTTGAAGGACCGGGGCAGGCGATTTTGAATGTCGACGATTTTCGGGGTCGCCGGGGCAGGCGGGGACGCAAGCGCCGCCGGGGCTGCCGGAAACGTCGGGGCCGCCTCGAGGACTTTCGGCTCGAGGGAAACGGACCAGAGCAGGGCCAGGCAGATGAGCCAGACCGGCGCGCGGACCTGTACGAGGGATCTGTATTTCGTTGGGATCAGGGCCATCGTGAGAGCAAGATAACAAACATATGTTTTGTTTAGTACAGCTTTTTTATTGTTTTCCTGCTTGCCGCTCACGGACTGCGCATAAACCGATCAACCATTCGCGGGCCGAGCGCGGGTACGTCATGGGCCGAGCGCGGGTACGTCATGGGCCGAGCGCGGTTACGCCATGGCCGCGCGGGTACGCCATGGCCGCGCGTGGTCTTGCCACGCGATTTCGCGGGCGCCCTGCCAACCGGTCAGAAAACCCGTTACCAGTTCGTGAAAGAGCCGTCTTCGCGCTGCAGCATGTGACCCCGGGCCGGCTGGTATGGAAACCGTTTGGCCGCTTCCTCGTCGAATTCCACCCCAAGGCCGGGTCGGCCAGGCGGCAGCAGGTAGCCCTCTTTCCATTCAACCTGGACGGGGAAGACCTCCGGGAGCATGCCCGGCAGGCGGGGCAGTTCCTGCACGGCGAAGTTCGACGACGCCAGGCTCAGGTGCAGGCAGGCGGCCGTGGACACGGGACCGAGGGGATTGTGCGGCGCAAGGTCGATGTAGTGGGTCTCGCACCAGCCCGCGACTTTGCGCGCCTCGGTCAGCCCGCCCACGAGGCAGAGGTCTGTGCGGGCGTAGTTGATCAGGTCTTCTTCGATCAGTTCCCGGAATTCCCATTTGCTCGTGAAGTGCTCGCCGACGCCAAGGGGCACGGCGACGTGCTGCCGGAGCATGCGGTAGGACGACTTGTTTTCGGAGCGCAGGGGATCTTCGATGAAAAAGGGACGGTAGGGTTCGGCGGCGCGGCAGAAGGCGATCGCATCGGGTGGATCGAGCCGGGTATGCACGTCGCAGATCAGTTCGACGTCGTCTCCCAGGGCTTCCCTGAGCGCCTGGAACTGCGCGATGCCCGTCCGTACCGCCCGGGTAGGCTCGAGTACGCTGCCTTCGTGGGGCAACCCCCATCGGATGAACTTCCAGCCCTCTTCCATCCTGCTTCGCGCCTGGTCGACCAGCGCGCCGGACGGACCGTCGCCGCCGCAATGGCAATAGCAAACCGCCTTGTCCCGGCACAGGCCGCCGAGCAACTCGTAGACGGGCACGCCGAGTGCTTTGCCGTGTATATCCCAGAGGGCGATGTCGATGGCGCTGACCGCGGCTGAAAGGGCGTGGGCGCCGGGAAAGAAACCGACGCGGAACATCACCTGCCAGAGGTGCTCCCTGCGCACCGGGTCCTGGCCGACAAGCCGGTCGCGGAGGGCGTGGACGATCTCCTTGACGGCCTGTTCGCACCAGGTCAGGCCGCTTTCGCCGATTCCGTAGATACCCTCGTCCGTCTCTACCTTGACGAAGAGATAGTTCCGGTTTCCACACCAGACCGGGAAGACTTTGACGTCGGAAATGCGCATGGGTAACGCAGGCTCCTGCTCCTTGCCGTGAGAGCGGAGGCCGGGAGACCGGTAGCCTGCTGCTCGTTCCTTGCCGGGATCCTTATTCGTTTCTTGGCCGCGATCTACTTCTCGGGCTGGGCCTTCTTCTCGGGCTCGAAGTCCAGGGAAGCGGAGTTCATGCAGTACCGCAGGCCTGTTGGCTGCGGACCGTCGGTAAACACGTGGCCCAGGTGAGCGTCGCATCGCCTGCACAACACCTCGGTGCGGATCATGCCGTAGCTGAGGTCCATCTTCTCGTCGATGTTCTCTTCGGCGACCGGCTCGTAGAAACTGGGCCAGCCCGTGCCGGATTCGTACTTGGTCCTGGACGCGAAGAGCGGCGTGCCGCAACCGATGCACGTGTAGACACCGTCTTCATAGTGCTTGTTGTATTTGCCCGTAAAGGCCCGTTCCGTGCCCTTCTCCCGGGTGACGTAGTACTGCTCGTCGGTGAGTCGCTCTTTCCATTCTTCCTCGGTCCTGACCACTTTATCCACCGTAACGGCTCCTTTCGTCGTTCCGTCGGAAGCGACCTCGACAATGGTCACCTTCTCAACATCGCCGGACTTGTCCTGGGCCACCGCCTCGTCCTGTCTCGACATGCCCGAATCGCATGCGGCTATGAAGGCAAAAGCGGCTACGGCTACGATCATTCGGTACATGACGCCACCTCCCCGTCACGAATTGATTGCAGTTGGCTTCGGCCAACCGGGCTCTAACCGGTGCCAACCAGGCGCTAACCGATGCCAACCGGGCGCTAGCCCTTGCCGATCTCCTGCATGAGCGCCGCCCCGGAGGTGGAAATCCCGGGGACGGGGAAACCGGCACAGAGTTCCCTGACCTCATCATGGATCGACGAGAGTCTTTCGTCGTCTCCGTGGTGCTCGATCGCCGTGTCGATCCAGCCGGCGATCTGCTTCATCTCGAGTTCCTTCATCCCGCGCGTCGTGGCCGCGGGCGTGCCGATGCGGATCCCGCTCGGGCTGAAGGGTGACCGTGTGTCGAAGGGCACCGTGTTCTTGTTCACGGTCAGCCCGGCCTTGTCGAGAGCGGTTTCGGCGTCTTTGCCGATGATGCCCTTGTTGGTCAGGTCCACCAATACGAGGTGGTTGTCGGTCCCGCCGGAAACGAGATCGAATCCGTGTCCGAGCAGTGCTTCGGCCAGGGCCTTCGCGTTGTCCACTATCTGACGCGCATAATCCTTGAACTCCGGCCTCATGGCCTCCTTGAAGGTCAGCGCCTTGGCCGCCGTGATATGATCGTGGGGACCGCCCTGCAGCCCGGGGAACACGGCCCGGTCGATGTCCTTCGCGTATTTCTTGTGACACATGATGATCGCGCTGCGCGGACCCCGCAGCGTCTTGTGGGTGGTCGTGGTGACGACGTCCGTGAAGGGCAGCGGACTCGGGTGGACGCCCCCCACGATAAGACCCGAGATATGGGAGATGTCGGCCATGGGTACGGCCCCGACCTCGTCGGAGATGGCCTTGAACGCCTGGAAGTCGAACTGCCGCGGGTAGGCCGTGGCCCCGGAGATAATCAGCTTCGGCCGGTGCTCGAGGGCCAGGTCGCGGACCTCGTCCATGTCGATGCGGCCCGTTTCCCTTTGCACCCCGTAGGAGACCACGTTATAGGACTTGCCGGAGTAGTTGACGTGCAGCCCGTGGGTCAGGTGGCCGCCCTGGTCGAGCTTCATGCCCATGATCGTGTCGCCGTAGTCCAGCAGGCCGAACATGACCGCGGTATTGGCCGGGCTGCCCGAGTAGCACTGCGCGTTGACGTGCTCGGCGCCGAAGAGTTCCTTCGCCCGCCTGCGGGCCAGGTTCTCGATCTTGTCGATGTACTGCTGCCCGCCGTAGTAGCGCTTGCCCGGGTACCCTTCGGAGTACTTGTTGGTCAGCACGGACCCCATGGCTTCCAGGATGGCCGGCGAGACGTAGTTCTCCGAAGGGATGAGTTCGATCCCGTCCCGCTGGCGTTCACGCTCGGCCACCAGCAGGCCGTACAACTCCTCGTCTCGTTGCCGTACGGCGGAAAAGTCCTGCATGTTCGCCCCCCGTCCCTGACCTGAAAAAAACCCAAGACTTACGGGTTCATACTAAGCAAACCGGCCGCGAGTCGCAAGCGAAAAGGGATGCGTCCAACCCAGTGCGGCACGGCTGTCGGGAGGCGATGCCGCGGTACGTCGAGGCATGGATATCGGTCGATTTTTAGACGTTTTTTGCGAGGAGTCTCAGGTAGTTCCGCACTATAACCTTTACATCATGTCTTACGGCGATCACTAAACGCAGTCCGCGGACGTTAGGCGACTGAAGCCATACGATACACAGAGCGTTGCCGCGCTGGGCATGGATTCGGATTCATTCGACGACCGCGGTCGACAGCCGCGAAGGAGCTGAAATGTCAGGAGAAGATCAATTTGACGATCAATTTGATGTACCGGCATCCCGTTGGGATTTCCTTGTCGAACGCCTGAACAAGATCGACAATCGCCTGTCCGCCCTCGAAGATGCCCAGAAACACGTCGCAACGAAAATGTGGGTGGTCGGTACGGGACTGACGACCATCGTCGTGCTGACGGGACTGATCATCAATCTGCTGAACTACCTCAAGCCCTGATGGTCTGGAAGACCGGTCGTCTTGCGGGCCGTCACTTCTGCAGCATGCCCGCGGCGCTGACGACGAAGGCCGAAAGGAGCACCACGGTGGAGAGCACGCCCAGAACGAGCATGGCGGGGCGGGTGCGGTATGCGGGGGGCAGTTTGAAATTCAGGTAGACGGCCGCGCAGCAGACGATGCCCACACCCAGGTTGGTCGCCAGGAGCGCCACGATCTGCGTGATCAGGTCGAAGGTGATGTCGCTCCAGATCGCCGCGGCGGAAGAGATGAAGAACCAGATCACGATCCAGGTCTGCAACCTGCGATAGGAATAGGACTTGAACCGCGGCCAGACGGCCGTCAGGAACTCGTGGGCGAACCGGGTCAGGGCCTCCGGGATGGTGGCCAGGGTTCCCCAGAGGGCCGCGAGGATGGCCACGTAGTACACGGGGATGAGGGCGGCGTGGATCTGGGCCCAGATGGAGGACTGTCTCGTGAGCAGGTCCCACGCGTTGCCGGGGAGGACGGTCTGCCGCGGGTAGAGCACGACTGCACCGGCGATCATGAAGGCGGCCGTGACGATGAAGAGCACGAGCGCGCCCATGGACACGTCCCACTTGAGCGGCGAGAGCAGTACGCGCATGCGCCGCGCCTCCGACGGATCATCCTTCAGATAGATGATTTTCAGTGTGTGGTCGATCCGGCTGCCGAGCCGCTCCATCCCGGCATGATTCGTCAGGCCCCAGCCCCGCTGCGCCACCCACCCGGAATAGGCCAGGTAGGTGCTCAGTGTGCCCCCAACATAGCCGAAGACGGTGACCAGGTTCAGGAAGTAGTCGTTTCTTGCCGCGGAAGGCGCCCAGTCCGGGGCGGTGGGCAGGTTTCCGATGGACAGCGTTCCGATGAGGACGCCGCCCAGACTCGGCCAGACGATCACGGTGGCCAGGATGGTGCCGGAGACCAGGACGCCGCAGATGATGATCTGCTGTTTTTCCAGGAACTCGTAGGACGTCAGCAGGCTCAACCCGATGGCCAGGCCCAGGAATCCGGTCGTGACCAGGTTCGCCCAGAACGTATCGGTCGGTCCGGCCGGCAGCGAATCCGAGAAAATGTGTACGACGAGATTGCCGCAGGGTTTGGCGACCGCCGTCAGGGCGATGCTCAGGGCGAGCAGCTCAATGGTTAAAAGCGTCAGGATAAACCAGCCGCGGGGACCCGGCAGCTTCGCCAGCATCCGGCCAAAGGGCTGGCCGCTCACCGCCGTGAATCGGCCCAGCAGGTACGTTACGGCGACGCCCTTGACCAGCACGCTCAGCAGGATGAGCCAGAGCAGGCCGTATTCCGCCCAGGCGCCTACGCCCGTAACCAGAATGGTCTCTCCCGCGCCCACGGCCATGGACGCCACCAGCGCGGCGGGTCCGAAGAACCCGAGCATGCGCCTGAACTTCCTCCAGGACCACGGTTCCGCGTAGACGCCGGCAGGTTCGGGAATGGACAGGAATTCGGAGGAATCGGGACCTTTCGGGGCTTCGTTCATGGAAAAGAAATGATATGATCACGAAGCCGTCACATCAAGCATTAATGCCGGGATGAGCCATGGGCGGACCGTTTTGCGCAACGGCATTGAAGACCGGAGCGTGGAGCCGGCGTAACCTATAGTATTTCGTTCACAAAAACCTGTTTCAACAGGTGTCGACTTTGTATAATTATCCCATACCTTCCCCATGTCTCGATGTGGATGGTCCACCGGCCATTCGCATCTTATCCGGATCCTGATCCGGCGGCCAGAAAGGAAGCCATCCGATGGACCCGAGCCTTAAGATGAACCCCGGCCTTAAAGCGATTCTAGATGAAGCAGACCAATCATCGAGCCGTTCCAAAGACCGGGAAGCCCTGACCCGACGCGCCTTTCTCAAGCAGGCGGCCTTCGCGGCCGCGGCGATGGCGGCGCCCTTTCCCATACTTGCGGACCCGTACGCGCCGCAGACCGGGAGTAACGCGCCGGCCGGCGCGCAGCCGGTCCGCCCGGTCCGCCCGGTCCGTGTCTCCGGACGTGTCACCGCCGGCCGCGCGAGTCTGGCCGGAGTCGCGGTCACGGACGGGTTGACGGTCACGGCAACAGACGCGGACGGACGGTTCGAACTCGTTTCAAATACGCTTCAATCTTTCGTTTCGATCTCCACGCCCGATGGATACGCCATAGCGCAGAACCCAAGCGGCACGGCCTCCTTCTACCGGCCAATCACGGCGGACGAGTCGGGGGAGATGGCCGCGCGCTTCGAACTCGCGGCCCTGGACGGATCGGATGAACATCACGGATTCCTGGTCCTGTCCGACCCCCAGACCCAGGATGCCTACGAAATGGGCCTCTTCCACGCGGAGACGGTCCCCGACGTGCAGGAGACCGCCACCGCGCTGTCCGGCCGCCGGCTGTTCGGCGTGGGCTGCGGGGATATCATGTTCGACGACCTGACCCTGTACCCCGAATACGAACGGGGCGTGGGTCAAATGGGCATGCCTTTCTTCCAGGTCGTAGGCAACCACGACCTGGACTTCGGTCCGACCGACGACGGATCCATTCGCACGTTCTGCCGCCATTTCGGCCCCAACTACTATTCCTTCGACCGGGGAGAAGTCCACTACATCGTGCTGGACAACGTGTTCTGGCACGGTCAGGGCTACATCGGTTACGTGACCGACGATCAGCTCAACTGGCTCGCCCAGGACCTTGCGCTGGTGGAAGCCGGAAGGACCGTGGCGGTGTTCAACCACATCCCCCAGTACACCACGCGACACATCCGAACCGGTGACGGCAGTCCGTCCATTTCGTCCACGACCGTGAACCGCGAGCGCATGTACCAACTGCTCGAGCCCTACCGGGCCCACGTTTTTTCCGGCCACGTGCACGAACACGAGCACATCTTCGAAGGCGGGTTGCACGAGATCGTCCAGGGCACGGTCTGCGGCGCCTGGTGGAGCGGCCCCATCTGCTGGGACGGGACGCCCAGCGGGTACGGCGTCTACGAGGTCGACGGTTCGGATATCCGATGGCGCTACAAGTCCACGGGGCTGGGTGAAGACCACCAGATGCGGGTCTATCTCCGCGGCGCCGATCCGGGGGCGCCGAACGAGATCGTGGCGAACGTCTGGGACTGGGAGCCCGATTGGCAAGTTGTCTGGTACGAAGACGGCATGCGGAGAGGCGCCATGGCTCGCCGGCCGGGCACCGATCCGCTTTCGGAGTCCATCCACCGGGGGGCCGACCTGCCCGAACGCCGTCCCTGGGTGGATCCGGTCCCCACGAATCACCTGTTCTACGCGCCCGTGTCACCGGACGCCGGGAAGGTGGTGGTCGAGGCCACGGACCGCTTCGGCAGGACGTACACTGAAGAACTGGGCTAAAGCCGGGCTGACGCGCGTGGCCAGGCTATAAGCAGCGTATCCATTCACGACGGTACAACACCATTTCACCGCCAGACCACGGGGAGAGCACCATGGCGAGCGACGGGCTGATCAGCCCCTTCGACATCGATGACGACGGGTACTTCTGGCTCAAGGGCAACCTCCATTCCCATACCACCAATTCCGACGGAAAGCCGTCCCCCCAGGAGCGGCTGGACGGTTACGTCAACCAGGGATACGACTTCCTCTGTATCTCCGATCACTACACGATCACCCGGATCGATACGGTAAGCGCGCCGGACGATTTCGTGCTGGTACAGGGCGCGGAGATCCATCCGGAAAACCCCTTCGGAGGCCAGACCCACCATTTCCTTGCGTACAACATCGACGAGGACATGGACTCGAAGCGCATGCCGCCGCAGCACGTGATCGATGAAGTCAGGCGGCAGGGCGGCTCGATCTGGCTTGCCCATCCCCACTGGAGTTCGGTCAACATCCTCCGGGATACTCTTCCCCTGGACGGCCTGGCCGGTATCGAGGTTTTCAATACCACCTGCCGCTGCGCCGGACGGGGGGAGTCTTCCGTGCACTGGGACGACTGGATGGACCTCCTGGGCCGCACGATACCGGCCCTGTCCAACGACGATTCCCACGCCCTCGAAACGGACAATAAGGACACCTACGGGGGCTGGAACATGGTGAAGGTCAGGGAACGCTCGGCAGAAGCGATCATCGACGCGCTGGAACGGGGCTGCGCCTACGTGAGCTCGGGACCAGAGATCCGGGATATCCAGCTTCACCGGATCGATGATCGGGGAGACGGGAACCCTATCGTGGAGGCGAGTATACGGTGCTCCGAGGCACAGCGCATCATTGCCGTGTTCGATTCCTACGGAACGGAGCACCGGCCAAAGGACGGCAGTACCTTCGAAGAGGCCACGTTTACCCTACGGCCTAACGCGCGCTGGGTCCGATTCGAGATCATCGCGCCGGACGGCACGAAGGCGTGGTCGAACCCGATGGACCTGGAGAGCGTCGGGCGGTAGAAGCCAGGGCGGGGCCAGGCGGTGGATGGCCTCGACGGAACCTACGGCAGGTCCTGGCGGTGGTTGGCCTCGGCGAGCACGACGGCCGAGGTCGAGGCGTTTTCGTTGTAGTAGGAGACGAAGCGCTGCGTTTCATGGGCATCGTAGGGGGCGAGGTTCTGCGCCCACCGGAAGCCGATCGTCTGGAACATGAGCCGCACCCGGACATCGACGCGCTGCACGCCGGCCGGGACCTCGACCCGGTACGTGATCCTGTCGCTTCCGGCCTGGAAATCCGCGTCTTCCCCCGCCTGGCCGTGCACCATGATGGCGGCCTCGGCCGTCTCCCGGTCAAAACCATCGGGAAGCAGCCGGTTGTCCTTGGCGTAGGTGACGGCCGTTAGCAGGCCGGTGGTTACGTTTCCCGTCCCGTCCGCTATAATCGGTTCATAGATCTGTACCTGGCCCGGATCTTCGATCACCAGGTAGTGCGGCTCGTAACGGGACCCGTCCGCGTCGTTGTCGTTGCCCTCGATGCTTCCGTCGGGATGCATGGCGCCGGATTCAAACACCTGGTTCCCGCCGTCATCGTGCACCTCGAGGTGGATCCAGGCCCTTCTAGACGGGTAGGCCGTCGGCAGCTTGTGACCCGCCAGGTTCGTCACCTCGATATCGATAGAAACGTGGTCCTCATCGCGGGACACGGCCAGCACCTCCAGCCGGGCGGTGGCGGTCTCCAGGTTTTCCAGGGTCGCTTCGGCGGCGCGCTGAAGATCGCTGGACGGTGCAGTCACGAGCAGTTCATCGCGGTATTTGTCCAGAATACGCAGCATGAACTCGTTGCCGCCGCGGAACACATGCTGCGAGACACCCTCCCGGTATTCTCCGAGCACCGAGGAGATGGGCGCCGATGCGATCTCCGGCATATGGCAGGACTGGCAGCTTTCCGATTCCGCGAAGGCGCTGTGCCTCCACTCCAGGTAGGGCGTCTGTTCCGGGAAACGGGCCACTTCCCGGCCCTCGGCGTCCAGACTCGTCGTGAACAGGGTGTGGCACGTGGCGCAGAGCTCGGACTGCTGGACGTGGACGGAACTGTCCGGGAGGAAACCCGTGGCCGACTGCATGACCCGGGTCAACCCGTCGTCCACCTCAAACGGTCCGAAAATCCGCGGGTCGACGCCGGATTCCGTCCGAACCACGAAGTTTCCGTCGAAGCTTGATTCATCGCCGAAATTATCGGGCTGTATCTGGTGGCAGGTGGTGCAGGACACTCCGTCCATGGCGAGCAGCGCACTTTCCTCGCCCCGCCGGGCCGCTTCGAGGTGCGCAAACACCTCCCCGAGTCCACCGTTCTCCCGAGCTACCACACGGGCCATGGGCATATGGCAGGTCGAGCAGGTATCCTCGATCTCGGCCCGCGCGCCCGGATGGTCGGTGACCTCACGCCGCACGGATGCCTGCCAGTAGGGGTCCCGGGCGGAATGCGCCATCATGGATCCGCGCCAGACATGGCTGATGGACACGATCTGCCCGTCCGCGTCGACGATATTGCTGTGGCAGGCGATGCATTGATCCGAAGTGGCGAAGGTGCTGTGGTCCACCGTTTGCGCGTCGACTGATTGCTCGTCGACTGATTGCGCGTCAACGGACGCACACGCGAACCCGACGAACGCCATCCAGGCGAATGCCAGCCATGCGAACGTTAGCCAGACGAGACCGAGCCGCGCCTGCGTGCTGTACGCCCACGGCCTGTTCTGAAGCCTGCTCGCGGAGCTGCCAGCCAAAGCAGTACCTCCCGTCAAACCCGTCCCACGACAGGTACATGACGACCATCGGTTCGTAGTCCGGTTACCAGCCATCGCGAAATCCTCCGTCGAACCAGTCCCAGAGCAGGTACATGACGATCTGTGCCTTGCGGTCCTGCCTGTTGGCGACCGGTAACCGCACCCCTACGTTGAAAAGTATGTGCTGGCGCGTATTGAGCGCCACCTGCAGTTGTGGCACAAGGTCCAGCGTGACATCGGAACCGGCATCCAGTGCGCGCCAGGCCAGCACCTCGACCATGGGACTCCAGGCCCGGCCGAACTCACCCTCCGTGAAGGTCCTGCCGATCAGCGCCCGGACGGCTACCTCATCCTCGGCGGTACCGCTCACGGCAAACTCCCCCAGCGCCTGGGCCTGGAAAAAGGCATCGCAGGGCATCAGCTGGACGAAGGCCAGATAGGGCTCCAGTTTGGTGGAGCCCGAACCGAAACCTTCATCTTCGTTGCCGGTAGGCAGGATGACTTCACCGCCTGCACTCAACGCATTGCCGCGCTCCAGCGCGTGGTACAGGGCATACTTATATCCAAGGGAAACGTCTCCGAAGCCCAGGTTGGTACCGTCGTCCCGCTCGGCATTGCGTCGGCCGAAGGGAACTTTCACCTCGATCATGCCGCGAGGGCCGAATCGCTTTTCGTATAACGGCTCTATCATCACGGCCTTGCTGTCGTCCGTGTCCAGCGTCAGGTTGAAAACAGTCTCGTCTTCGGGAAAGGCCTTTTCGGTAAACAGGGGCTTCGGAACGTTGAATTCGCCGCGGGGCCAGTTATCGTTGGTGCAGAAAGTGCGGACGTGCCCGAGGATGGCGTAGATTTCCTCGTCCGTCAGGGCATCCCCGAAGGCAGGCATCATGCGGTCGAAGGCCCGCACCGGCCCGCCTTCATGGATCACGGCGTGCCAGTCGGGATCGGGTTCGCGGGACGCAAATTCGCAGTCCGTAAAGTCCGGAAGCTCAAGCTCGAAACCAAGTTCTTCGATTGTCCGGCCCCTGCCGTCCGAACCGTGACAGGCCGAGCAGGCTTGTTCATAGAGCTTGGCTCCGTCTAATGGTCTGGTCCCGGCAACGGGGTTGGCCCCGTCTACCTGGTCGGCGAAGGCAGGACGCGCCAGAAAGAGAACTAGAAAACAGAGCGGCACCGCAAAATTCCTGTAATGTAGATGCATATCCGTACAAGTTTCTGCGAAGGTGGCTGTCGAATTAGCTAGACTGGAAGAATTGGCCAGGCTGGCTGCACGGTCCGGACTGTCCGGACTGTCCGGTCCAGCCTAGTACACAACGAACCGATCGGACACCGAGGTCATCTGCCGTTTCGTTGACGATATGATGTGAGACTGTGTGTTAGATTAGACCGATTTGAGAGCGTATTCCTGCGATCCGAATTCAAACGACCTGTTCGATCCGAACGCGTTTCATCCCTTCCCGCCGAATGCGGTAGCACACCTCGAAGAATTCACTGGCGTCTCCGACCATCCGGGCGAAAAGGTTCACCGAGACCGGGCCGTCCGGCATGTTGGGGCGGCCGTCCCTTCCGTCGAACCAGCACAGTTCAGTGATGCCGTCCAGCAATCCGTGCATCAGGCCCGATTCCAGGCGGTAGTAGCAGATATCGCCGGGCAATGTGCAGCTCGTCAGGTTCTCGGGTGGGATGACCATGTCCTCGGACAGGAAGTAGGCGATTTCGCTGCCGGAGTACACGGCGTGAATGCCCTCCTCCACCAGGGGCAGGGCGTCCCATACGGCCTGGCAGGTCCTCGGGGCCTCGTCCTCGAGCATTTCGGCTTCGACGGAAACGTCTTCGTTGACAAAGGACAATCGAATCCTGCGCGGCATGAGTTGTCCAGAAATCCTTAATATGACTGAGATTAGCTAAAGGGTCGGAACTACAACTTCATGAAAAGTCCGATGTCCCAGGCGGGCGCGTCCAGCACATTGTGAGCGCCCGTGTACTTCGTCACGCCGGCGGTGATTCCCGCGTTGGGCGTAAAATTAACACTCACCTCCGGACCGAAAGACACGTACTGCTGGTCGTACACGGTCCATTCTCCATCTGTACCGACCGCTTTCGCGCCGCGGACCCAGCCGGAGACGCCAAAACGCTCACCGACCATGAATCCCGCTTCCACGGCGTATCGTATCTCGTCCGAAAAATCGCTCTCGCGGTTATTGTATCCTATTTCCGCTTTGAGATAGCCCGGTGTCGGCCACAGGGAATGACCGACCTGGAGCATAAACAACTGGTTGAATTCTCCGTCCCCTGTGAACAGGCCAACTTCCTGTTGATCGGAGAAAGAATCTCCCAGCGGCAGGCCGGCCATGATCTGAATGCTCACGACCGTGGGCCGGTTGGTGAGCAATCCGATCCGAGCACCAAGCTCCCAGTCGCCCGTACCCGTCTTGGCTTCGGACCCGGGCCGGTCTTCGCTTATATGCTGGTAAAAGGGGATATATCCTACAAGCGTCAACCGGTCTGCCAGGCCGTATTCGCCGTACAGGCTGGTAGTATAACGGCTTAACTCCGTTATATCGGTCTTTCGTCCGGACGGTTGAAAGTACGAATCGCTCTTAACCAACTGCTCATTGAGCTTGAAGTAGCCTTTCCCCGGAGCGTGCGTCCATCCCCCGGCGAAGACCGTGCTTGCCTGAATGATGAATCCAGCGAGCAACGCGGCGAGTATGACGATTCTCGACATCGGCTATTACCTACAGTTTCAGAAAAACGCCGAATTCCCACGTTGGGGCGTCCAGCATGTTATGACTTCTGGTGAATCTCGACATGCTGGCGGTAATACCCGCGTTGGGCGTAACGTAGAAATCGACCTGAGGCCCATAGGACAGGTACTCGACATCGTTACGCTCGTGAAATTCGTCGTCCGCTCGGTCGAGGGCTTCGACACCGCGAACCGAGACCGAGATACCCACTCTGTCAGCGATTGTATATCCGGCCTGCAGGGTATACCGGAACTCGTCGGCGTAATTTTCGTCGCGGTTATCGCTGCTTTGACGGTTGTTGTATCCGATCTCACCTTTTAAATAGGCTGGTACGGGATAGAGCGAATGGCCTATTTGTAAGGAGACGTGTTGATTGAATTCGCCGTCACCGGTCCACAGGAGGATGTCGTCCCCTGACTCACCAAGCGGCAACCCGGCCATGGCCTGCAGACTGACCACTGTTTGTCCTTCGGTAAGGATTCCGACCCTCAATCCTATGTCCCAATCACCAATTCCTGACGATGACGGTATCCCATCCAAATCTGTGCTGAAATTCGTATAAGCGGGCAAATATCCTACCAGCGTCAAGCGGTCGAGCAAACCGAATTCGCCGTACAAGCTCGTCGTATATCCACTGACAGTAGTGGGGATTTCATGGCGTTCGCCGTTCGGCCGTGTAATTGCGTCCGCCCGTACGACCTGCTGGCTCAATTTAAAATATCCCTTACCCTTTGGTTGAGTCCATCCACCAGCGTGGGTAGTGGAGGTATGGCCTATAATCACGGCAACAAATAAAACGAAGAATACAAACCTTTTCATATTGTTGATCCTTTACTGACTAGTTACTAAAGGAATTCGAGGAGATTAGCAGGTTGAACGCCCTACAATAGAGAATGACATAGTCGTATGAGTCGATATCCTTGCCCGATGGAGGTGTAAACGTTCTCGTAAAATTCCCATTTGAAACCGCACCGAAACTACGCGCTGTACTGGGTAGATTTTGACTCCTACTCCAGCTAATGCTTGCATTCTCTGAAAGTGCCAACCACGTATCAGGCGCGGTGCTATTTAGACCGTTTATTGTCAGCTTGAGTTGCCCGCCGGCAACTTCACTTAGTGTTACTCTTCCAGCAGCCGAATAAGCGCCCGAAATCGTCGCGGTACGGCTTCTCAACATCGGCGGTGGCGGCGGTGGAGGTGGAGGTGGCGGTGGAGGCGGCGCCGTCACCCTCAGCGTTGCCGTGTCGGACTTGCCGTCAACGGATGCTTCAATAGTTGTGGTGCCGGCATTCACACCCCTCGCCAAACCGGATGAACTTATGGTCGCCACTGAAGGCCGGCTACTCGTCCATGTAAAGGTCTTGCCGGATATGGCATCATTGTCCGAAGTATAGGCTTTGGCTGTAAATCGCCGCGTCTCACCTTCCTCAATTGACGCAGTTGATGGTTCCACGACTACCCTGTCTACTACAGGAGGAGGTTCGGCAACCGTGACAGTCACCGGTTCGGAAGTGATTTCTTCTGTCATGGCGGTAATTGTTGCCATGCCTGCTCCGACCGCGGTAACCAGCCCGGTCGAATCAACGGTCGCTACCTCGTTGTCGTCGCTCGACCACGCAAAAACCACCTCACTGACCATGGTCCCGTCTGAAGTTCGGGCTACGGCCATAAGCTGATGCGTATCACCGATCTCGAGCATCACCGGCATGGCATCAACAATCTCGACGCTGGCTACTACGGGCTCGGGCGGCGGCGGTTCAGTCACCGTCAACGTTGCCATGCCCGATATACTGTCCGCGGTGGCCGTGATCATCGCTTCGCCAGATCCGACACCCGTCGCCAGACCGTCCGAATCGACCGTCGCCACCATATCATCCGAGCTCGACCAGGTGAACTCCACGTCCGGGACTTCCATACCGTCTGACGTCAGTGCCTTCGCCTCGAACTGCTGTGTCGCATCTACCTCGACCATCGCTTCAGCCGGACTCACCGTCACCGTCGCCACTACCGGTTCTGGCGGCGGCGGTTCGGCCACGTTGATCGTTACCGGGGCACTCCAGATTCCGTCCGCCGTAGCGCGGACCGTCGCCATACCGGCGCCGATGGCCGTGGCCACACCGGCGGAAGTTATGGTCACTACGGTGAGGTCGCTGCTCTCCCATGAGACACTTACGTCATCGCGCACAACGCCTCCCGCCGTCCGGGCTGTTGCCGTGAAGGTGACCATTTCCCCTATCATCAACACCTGGGTCGATGAAGGAGCGATCGTGATACGGGATACGGCAGCCACAGTGACCGTAATCGTTACCGCCGCGCTCGAGACGCCGTTGCCCGTCGCCCGGATGGTGGCCGTTCCTGCGGCCACGGCCGTGGCAACCCCGTTGTTATTGATGGTAGCTATGGCGGTATTGCTGCTCGACCAGGCAAAATCGACCCCGCTGATCACGGTGCCGTCGGAAGCTTTGGCGGTCGCGACAAACCGTTGGGTCCTGCCCACCTCCAGCGTCGCCATGTTCGGGCTGACTTCGACTACGGAGACCGTCGGTGCAGGTGGCGGAGGTGGCGGTGGAGGTGGAGGGGATGGTGAGGTAGGTGTCGGACTTGTCGGTGAATCGCCGCCGCCGCAACCCGCGGCCCAGAGGCCGCCTGCGATCACCAGTATGGCAAAACGAGTCGTTATCATGCTGAATGACATACAACCTCCTACCGTATCGTAAGCTTTCGTCGAATCGTAAGCTCTCGTCAAGTCGTAAGGCTTTATTGCCAGTAGTTGTAGCCGGCTACGCGTAGACCTGTTTCCATTCCGCGTAGCCCTATTTCCCGGTACCGCGTCCGTCCCCGTTCCAGCGGCCGCGGCCGTTCCGTTTCCTGCCGTTCATCTCCACCGGTTTCCATCCGCTTTCACCGCTGTGCGCGGGCGCGCCGGCCAGCCGGACTCGTTTCGCGCCGGTCGATTCCCGCAGCGTCTTGAGCAACTCGTCCGTGGGTCTGACCTGTATGTGATTCCCCGCCCTTACGCCGATCTCTCCGTGATCGGCCGTCGACACTTCGAGCACCACGTCGCATTTGCCCGGATAGGTCTCCAGCACGTCCTTGAGCGACGCGAGGTTTTCATCCCCGACCTGTTCGTACTCCATGGACACCACGACGGACCTTGCCAGCCGGTCCCGGGCATCCGTCAACGCGATGATCTCGGAAGCGATGACCTTGTTGTCCTCTTCTTTTTTCGAAAGGTGACCGTTCACGAGGATCAGCGCGTCGATCGAAACAAGATCGCGGTACAGGGCGTATGGTTCAGAAAAGACAAGCACTTCGCCGGCCCCGGAGAAATCCTCGAGCGTGACGAAGGCCATGGTCTTGCCGTTTCGGTCCACGATGGGCTTGATCTCGGTCACGATACCACCGACCACGACGCTGTCCTGCCGGCCGTTGGCGAGTTCGAGGCGCCGCATCTCCGCCGTCGTGAACGCCCGGAGGTCTTCCTCGTATTCCTTCAGCGGGTGTCCCGTCACGTAGAATCCGAGCAGTTCCTTCTCGAGGCCCAGTTCCTCGCTTGCCGCCCACCGGGGGATCATCGGCAGCACGGGCTTGTGAACTTCCAGCCCGGCGCTGCCTCCCATGCCGTCGAGGTCGAACAGGGAGGTCTGTCCCTTATCCCGGGCTTGCTGGCGGGTCTGCGCCCCTTCGATGACCGAATCGAGCACGTCCATGAGCTGCGCCCGGTGCCCCTCCAGGCTGTCGCAGGCGCCGGCCTGGATCAGCGACTCGAGCACCCGCTTGTTGACCAGCCGCAGGTCGATGTGCTCGCAGAGCCCGAACACATCCTCGAAGGTGCCATGTTCCTTCCTCGCCTCGACAATGGATTCCACCGCGGACTGCCCCACGTTCTTTATGGCGCACAGCCCGAACCGGATCGAGCGGCCTTCCACGACGAAGGTCTTGTCGCTTCTGTTGACGTCGGGCGGCAACACCTCGATGCCCATCTTCCGGCATTCGTTGATCAGTACGACGATTTCCTCGGTATTGGACATCGTGTTCGACAGCAGCGCCGCCATGAAGGGCACCGGGTAGTGCACCTTCAGATAGGCCTCCTGGAAGGCGAGTACGGCATAACCCGCCGAGTGGCTCTTGTTGAAGGCGTAGCCGCCGAAGTACTCGATAAGGCCGAAGACCTCTTCCGCGATGCCCCTCTCTATGCCGTTCTCCACCGCGCCGTCGACGAAATTCCGCCGTTCTTCGGCCATGACTTCGGGTTGCTTCTTGGCCATGGCCTTCCGGAGGAAATCGGCGCGGCCCAGGGTATAACCCGCCATGTCGCGGGCGATCTGCATCGCCTGCTCCTGATAGACGATGAGGCCGTACGTCTCCTTCAGGGCCGTTTCCATCACGGCGTGGTGATAGGTGACTTCCTTGCGCCCGTGCTTGCGGTCGATGTAGTCGTCCACGACCCCGCCGTTCAGGGGGCCGGGCCGGCAGAGCGCGTTCATGGCGATCAGGTCGTCGACGCCGTCCGGCCGGAGCCGCCGCAGGAATTCGTGGAGCCACCCGCTGTGAAACTGGAAGATCCCCGTGGTCTCGCCCCTGCGGAACAGGTCCAGGGTCTTCGCGTCGTCCAGGGGGATGTCGTCCAGCTCGATCTCGTCGCCCGTCGTGTCCTTGATGATCGCGAGGGCGTCCTGGATGACGGACAGGTTCTGCAGGCCCAGGAAGTCCATCTTGGGCAGGCCGATGTCCTCCATGAGCTCGCCGGGATACTGGGTGACGATCGTATCCTTGTTACTCGGCTTGTACAGCGGCACGTAGTCGGTCAGTTCGCCCGGCGTGATCACCACCCCCGCCGCGTGGACGGACGCGTGGCGGGCCAGGCCTTCCAGGGTCCTGGCGTATTGGATCAGCTGGCCTTCCGTTCCGCCGCCGTCGGCCATCTGCTTAAGTTCCGGGACCTGGTCGATAGCCCGGTCGAGGGTGATCTTCAGTTCGCCGGGCACCAGCTTGGCCACGCGGTCCACGTCGCCGTAGGACATGCCGAGGACGCGGCCCACGTCGCGGATCGCCGCCTTGGCCCCCATGGTGCCGAAGGTGATGATCTGGGCTACGCTGTTCTTGCCGTATTTCTCCACTACGTAGTTGATGACCTTGTCGCGTTCGCGGTCCGCGAGGTCGATGTCGATGTCGGGCATGCTGACGCGCTCGGGATTCAGGAAGCGTTCGAAAAGCAGTCCGTACTCGATGGGGTCGATGTTCGTAATGCCCAGTACGTAGGCAACCATGCATCCCAGGCCGGACCCTCGCGTCATGAGCGGGATGCCCTGCTCCGCGGCGAACCGGGCGATATCCTCGACGATGAGGAAGTAGCTCGGATAGCCCATCTGGCTGATGACGCCCAGTTCGTATTCGAGGCGGGCCTTCAATTCGGGGGTGACGGTGTCGTACCGCTTCTCCATCCCGTCGTAAGACAACTTGTGCAGGTAGGCGTCCGCGCTGTCATATCCTTCAGGCAAAGGGAAGTGGGGAAACTTGAACTGGCCCATTTCCAGCTCGAATTCGATGGACTCGGCGATGGAGACCGTGTTTGCCAGGGCGCCGGAGACATGGCCGAACAGCTGGCTCATCTCCTCGGTGTTCTTGAAGTAGAGCGAATCCGTGGCGAACCTGAGCCGTTTGGGGTCGTTCAGTTCCTTCCCGGTCTGAATGCAGACCAAAACGTCCTGGGCGGGTGCATCGCCCCGCTTCAGATAGTGGGCGTCGTTGGTCGCGACGATGGGGAGGTCGAACTCCCGGGAGAAATCGATCATCGCGTTGTTGATGGTCTTGTCGAACTCCAGTCCGTGGTCCTGGATCTCCAGGTAGAAATCGGATCCGAAGATTTCCTTGAGCTGACCGCATTTCGACCGCGCCCGGTCGATCTGGCCATCCACCACCAGGTTGGCCAGCGGCCCCTTGGCGCAGGCGGACGTGGCGATCAGCCCTTCGCTGTGCTTCTCCAGAAGCTCCATGTCCACCCGGGGCTTGTAGTAGAACCCCTCGAGGTACCCGGCGGAGGTGAGCTTCATCAGGTTCCGGTAGCCGGTCGCGTTCTTGGCGAGCACGACGAAGTGCGTCGTCTGGGCCGACCGATCGAGCCGGTCACCGCTCCGGACCGGGCGCTTTTCCTTCCGGCTGCCCGGGGCCAGGTACAGCTCGCAACCGATGATCGGCCTCAGGCCCGCGGCCGTGACCGTCTTGTAGAACTCCACGGCGCCGAACATGTTGCCATGGTCGGTCATGGCGATGGCGGGCATGTCGAAGGCTTTGGCGGTCTCGGCGAGATCTTCGATGCGGCTGGCGCCGTCGAGGAGGCTGTAATGGGTATGGTTGTGCAGGTGTACGAACGAGGACACGGAGTACGTCCTTAAGGCAGTTGACACTGTTTACCAACGGCGGCCGGGGAGGAAACTGCCACGGTGGAAACAGACGCGATATGAAGCAGGTGTGAATTACAGGAACAACATTGCAAAAATAGGTTGATGAGAACCGTTGACGCAAGGTATTTTACGTTTTTTTCGGTTGGGTATGAAGACGATTCGTACCACGACGGGAAGTGCCTCGATTCGAACGTGAATTCTACCTTGGAACGAGCCGGTATACGGGAGTCGAAAGATCGCTATGCATCGCGTTATCGTCCTCGATAAACTGGCCCGGGAAGGGCTCGAACGGCTCTCCGGGGCAGACGAAGTATCCCACGACGTGCGTACCGGCCTCGACGGTGAGGCGCTGTGCGGCGCCCTCACGGAGTACGACGGCGCCATCTGCCGTAGCGACACGAAGATCACGGCGGACGTGCTGAAAGGAAACGCGCGCCTGCGCGGTATCGTGCGCGCGGGCGTGGGTACGGACAACATAGACCGCGTCGCGGCGACCCGGCAGGGTATCGTGGTCATGAACACGCCGACCGGCAATACCCTGAGCACGGCGGAGCACACCTTCACCCTCATCGCAGCCCTTTCGCGCAACATCGCGCCGGCAAACCGGAGTCTCATGGAAGGACGGTGGGACCGCGGCGCGTTCACGGGGGTCCAGCTGGCCGGCAAGACCCTGGGCGTCATCGGCATGGGACGCATCGGCCGGGAGGTCGCCGCACGGGCGAAGGCTTTCGCCATGCGCGTCATCGGCTTCGACCCCTTCCTTTCGCCCGAACAGGCCGCCAAGCTGGGCGTGGAGTACGTCGACGAAGTGCGCGACCTGCTGCCCGAGGTGGATTACCTGACTGTGCACACGCCGCTGACGCCGGAGACCCGCCACCTGGTGAGCCACGATGAGATCGACCTGCTCAAACCGGGCGCTCGGCTGGTCAACTGCGCCCGCGGTGGCATCTACGACGAGGAAGCGCTGGTCCGGGGCCTCGAATCCGGGAAGCTGGCCGGCGTGGCGCTGGACGTCTACGAAGAGGAACCCTGTGTAGACAGTCCGTTGTTTCACATGCCCGGCGTGCTGTGCACTCCTCATCTCGGGGCGAGCACGGAAGAGGCGCAGGCCGACGTGGCGGTGGAAGCCGTGGACCTCCTGGTCAACTTCCTGGTAACCGGAGAAGTCCGCCATGCCGTGAACGCCGTAACCATCGATTCGAATACGTACCAGACGCTGGGCGGCTATCTCGACGTGGCCTACCGGCTGGGCATCCTGCTGTCCCAGTGGCACAGCGGGGGGCCGCGCGCGTGCCGGCTGACCTACCGCGGCAAGGTGGTCGACGAGAACACGCGCCTGCTCACCTCCGCCTTCTGCGCGGGCCTGCTCGAGGACGCCCTCGACGAGGAAGTCAATATCGTCAACGGCGAGATGCTGCTCCGGGAACGGGGCATCCACCTGACGGAACAGACCCGCAGCGCGGCCGGGTTCTTCTCCTCGGCCATCAGCGTGGAGATCGACTGCGCCGACGAGACGTACCGGGCCGACGGAACGGTTTTCGGGAACAACATGCCGAGGTTGATCCGCCTGGGCGAACACCGCATGGAGGCCTACCTGGACGGCAACCTCCTGGTCTTCCACCACAGCGACGTGCCCGGCATCGTCGGCGCCATCGGCGACACCTTCGGAAGGTACAAGGTGAACATCGCCCAGATGGCCGTGGGCAGGCTGGGGAACGAGCCCGGCGGCAAGGCCGTGGGCGTGCTGAACCTGGACGACGTCCCGCCCCAGGAGTCCATCGACGAGATCATGGGTCACCCGGCCATCAACAGCGCACGGTTTATCCGGCTGCCCGCCCACGGAGCCCTGCCTCCCTGGATGCCCGGGTAATGCGGCCGCGCGGCCGGAGGCCCTGGCGCGGACCGACCGACGGTACGGCAAGGTCGATGACGCGTGCCCGACCGACGGCACAACAAGGCCGACGGCGCGGTCTGGCCGACCCCGCAACCCGCGGAACGATTGAAGGAAAACTGTAGTTTAGGGGAATACAAAGTCTATTCGACCTGTGGCCTGAAATCGGAGGATCCATGGCTAAACTAAGTGTCAACGTAAACAAGGTGGCCCTGCTGCGGAACACGCGCCTGCACGGCATACCCAGCGTGACGGGCATGTCCCGGATCGCGATCGAGGCCGGCGCCTACGGCATCACGGTACACCCGCGGCCCGACCAGCGGCATATCACGCCCGGCGACGTGGACGACCTGGCCGAAATGCTGCAGGACTACCCCGATATCGAATACAGCATCGAGGGCAATCCCTTCCACCAGTTCATGGAGATCGTCCGCAAGACCCGGCCCACGCAGGCCACGCTGGTTCCCGACGACCCGGACGCCTTCACCTCGGACCACGGATGGGACGTGAAGGTCAATGCCGAGAAACTCAAACCGGTCATCGCGGAACTGAAGGACCTGGGCTGCCGGGTCAGCCTGTTCATGGACGCGGACCTCGACCAGATCGACCGGGTGCCCGATATCGGGGCCGACCGGATCGAGTTGTACACCGAACCCTATGCGGTGGCCTTTGCGGCGGGTCCCGAAGAGATGCAACCCGTACTTTCGGCCTTCGCCAGTGCGGCGGAACGCGCCCATGAGCTCGGCCTGGGCGTCAATGCCGGTCACGATCTCAACCTGGACAACCTGGCGGTGTTCTGCGGCACCGTACCGAACGTGCTCGAGGTCTCGATCGGCCACGCGCTGGTGGCCGACGCGCTGGAGATGGGGCTGAAGCTCGCCGTGGGCGCGTACCTGGGCGAACTCGAAAAGGCAAAGACGATTTCAACCAGTGCTTGATCAAATGGGATCTATCCTTAACGTATTGGTTTTGCGCAATACAACAAATTCCCCCTGGAGGTTGATTACATGAAGACCCGATTAACGCAACTTATCCCATTGGCCGTCATGGTCCTGGTCTTGTCCGGCCCGTCCGGCCCGGCGATAGCCCAGGACCTGGCCGCCTTCGAGCAGAACGTTACGGAATTCACGCTCGATAACGGACTCACCTTCATCGTGGTGGAGAACCATGACGCCCCGGTCCTGAGCGTCCTTACCTACGCGGACGTCGGCTCCGTGGACGAGGTCAAGGGCATCACGGGCATGGCCCACCTCTTCGAGCACATGGCATTCAAGGGTACCACGACCATCGGCGCCATGGACCTGGAAGCCGAGTACGCGGCCATGAAAAAGGTGGACGAGATTTTCGACGATCTCCGCAGCGAGCGGCACAAGGGCCACCTGGCCGACGCCGAGCGCCTGGCCAGCCTGGAGCAGGCCTTCGATGACGCCAAGACGGCCGCCCGGGAACTCGGCCGGTCCAATGCCATGGACGAGGCCATTGATCGCGCCGGCGGCACGGGGTTGAACGCCACGACCGGCCGGGACGCCACGCGGTATTTCTACAGTCTTCCCTCGAACAAGCTCGAACTGTTCTTCGCGCTGGAGTCCAACCGCTTCCTCGAACCGGTGCTCCGGGAGTTCTTCATCGAACGGGACGTGGTCAAGGAAGAACGCCGGATGGGCGAAAGCAGTCCGGTAGGACGCCTGGTGGAGGAAATGCTGAGCGCCGCCTACAAGGCCCATCCCTACGGCGAACCGACCGTGGGTCACATGGCGGACATTGATTCCATGACCCGTGCGGAGGCGATGGATTTCTTCAGGCGATACTATGGCGCCGGCAACCTGACGATCATCATCTCGGGCGACGCGGACCCCGCGCACGTCAAGGAACTGGCCCACGAGTATTTCGACCGCCTTCCGGCCGGACCTCCGGTCGAACCGGTTGAGACGACCGAACCCCCGCAAATAGCGGAGCGTCGCGTGACCATGGAAGACCGGTCCCAGCCGGTAATCCTGATGGGTTACCATAAGGTCGACATCAACCACGAAGACGACGTGGTGTTCAACGTACTGTCCGATATCCTGGGAAGCGGCCGCACCAGCCGGTTGTATACAAAACTCGTCAAGGATCAGAAAATCGCGGTGAACGCTTCCTCCTTCACGGACTTCCCGGGCAGCAAGTACCCCAACATGATCGTGTTTTTCGCCTTTCCGAGTAAGGACTACACCGCGGCGGATACGGAGCAGGCCATTGAGGAGGAAATCGAACGGATCCGTAACGAGGAAGTCTCCGAAGAGGAACTGTCCAGGGCGAAAGTGCGGGCCCGGGTCAACCTGATACGAGGACTCGAATCCAACATGGGACTCGCGACTCAACTGGCTTATTTCCATGTACTTACCGGAGACTGGCGCAACCTCTTCCACAGTATCGACGCGATCAATGAGGTGACCGCCGAAGATATCAAGCGCGTAGCCAACGAGTACCTGGTTTCCAAGAACCGGACGGTGGCTTCGATCGTTACCATGGATGATGACGGAACCGAATGATCACGGACCGACGCGAACACAGACCGAATGAACACGGACCGTATGATGACGGACCGACGCGAACATCCGTTGCCCAGAACACAGGAGTCGAAACCCATGCGCAGTACCCGTCTTAAAACCGCCACACTTGGCCTGATGCTGGCAGGGCTGGTCTTTTCGGCCATGCCGGCCGCGGCACAGAAGGACTACAGAGAACTGGAATACCCGCCGCTCAACGATATCGTCACCCCGACGCCCACCAGGGTGGTCCTGGATAACGGGATCATCCTGTATCTGGTGGAAGACCGCCGGCTGCCGATGATCAACCTGAGCGCCCGCTTCGGCGTGGGCTCCGTCAACGAACCGGCGGACAGGATCGGCCTGGCCGGGATCACCGGCGCGGTCATGCGCACGGGTGGGTCCACGAGCATGTCGGGCGACGAGATCGACGAGACCCTGGAGGGACTGGGCGCCACCGTAGAGACGCAGATCGGCCTGGTTTCCGGTTCCGCTTACATGTCCGCCCTCAAGGACAACGTGGATACCGTGCTGCCCATTCTCGCGGACATTCTCATGCATCCCGCCTTCCCCGACGACAAGATTGAACTGGAAAAAGTCACCGCGCGGTCCACGATCGCCCGTCGGAACGACGACCCGACCGACATGGCCTTCCGGGAATACCGCAAGCTGATCTACGGGGCGGAGAGCGTGTACGCGCGCCACGCCGAATACGCCACGATCGACGCCATTACCCGGGACGACCTCGTGGCCTTTCACCGGGACTGGATGCATCCGGACAACACCATGTTCGGCGTGTGGGGGGATTTCGACACGGACGAGATGGTAAAGAAGATCTCCGATGTATTCGGGGGATGGGAGAAGGCCGGGTTCGTGCGGCCCGATCTGCCCGATGTCGACTATACTTACGACAGTTCGGTGAACCTGGTCCGGAAGGACGATATCAACCAGAGCACGGTCGTCCTCGGCCACATCGGCGGCGTCAGGGATAACCCCGACTACTTCGCCCTGCGGGTCATGAACGATATCCTCAGCGGCGGGTTTTCCGGCCGGCTCTTTCGCATCGTTCGTTCGGAGCAGGGCCTGGCCTACGCCGTCTTCGGCATCTACAGCGCCAACTACAATTTCCCCGGGATTTTCTACGTGGCCTGCATGACCAGTTCGGAAACCACGGCGCAGGCGATCCGATCTCTCCGGCACGAGGTGGGTCGGATGACGACCGATGAAATCACGGAAGAGGAACTGAACCTGGCCAAGGAAAGTTTCCTGAATTCTTTCGTCTTCAATTTCGATTCCCGCCGGGAGATCATCGACCGGCAGATGACCTACGAGTACTATGGCTACCCCCAGGATTTTCTCGAGAAGACCAAGACCGGGATCGAAAAGGTAACCGTGGAAGACGTCAAGCGCGTAGCCCGTGAATACCTGCAGCCGGACAATATGCGCCTCATCGTGGTCGGGAACGACCAGGATTTCGACGAGGCGATGTCGGCGTTCGGCGAGGTCAACGAGATCGACGTGACCATCGCGCTTCCCGCCGTGGAAGCCCCGGTAGCCACCGAGGACGACGTGGCCATGGGCAGGGAACTGCTGGTACGCTCGGCCGAGGCCCTGGGCGGGCTCGATGCGATCGCCGCGGTAAAGACCTTCCGCGAGACCGCGGAGGTTACCGTGGTCAGGCCGATGGGCGAAATGAACATCACCATAGAATCCCTGGTTGCCCTGCCGGACCAGTGGAAGACGGTCATGCAGACGCCCATGGGAAATATCGATTTCATACTCAGCGGGGATCAGGGCTGGATTGTCGACCCCATGGGGAATACGCAACCTCTGCCGACGCAACAGCGGGATTCGATTCTCGAGGATCAGTGGCGGAACCCGCTTCTCCTGTACCAGCGGCTGGACGCAGAGGGGCTCGCGGTCCAGCACATCGGGCAGGAGGAGGTCGAAGGCACGGCCGTGGAAGCGCTGCTTATCACGCCTCCGGGTATGAATCCCTACCGGCTCTACCTCGACGCGGAGACCATGTTCCCGGTGAAGTGGTCCGGCCAGACCGTATCGCAGCAGGGGCCCGTGGAAGCGGAAAGGATGATGAGCGATTACCGCGAGGTAAGCGGGATCATGGTGCCTTTCATGAGAACGAGTACGGAAAACGGAAACCCGGGCGACAAGACCGTGACGCAGACGGTCGAGATCAACGTGGAATTACCGGCGGACGCGTTTGCGACGCCTGAATAAGCAGAATTTCCGGCCGACGCCTTTGCAGCGCCTGAATAAAAGGAAGCGAGTATGTCCGCAGACATCAAGCACCTGATCGACTGGAAGTACTGGGACGACGGCGAGATCGTGGAGATCCTCGACCTGGCCCGGCGCGTCAAGCACTACCGCTGGGAATACCAGGGCCGCATGCAGGGCAATACGCTGGTCATGATCTTCCAGAAGACTTCCACGCGCACGCGGGTGTCCTTTGAGGCAGGCATGACCGAAATGGGCGGTCACGCCATCAACCTGGACTGGATGACGACGAACTTCACCCTGAGCAAGGTCCGCTTCGAGACGCGGTACCTGGGACGCAACGCGGCGATCATCATGGCGCGGCTGAAGGACAACCGGGACCTGCTGGAGATGGAAAAGGCCTCCACGGTGCCCGTCATCAACGGGTGCTGCAACCTCTACCACCCCTGCCAGGCCCTGGCGGACGTGCTGACCATCGCGGAAGACCGTCCGGAGGGCGTGGAAGGCGCGCGGCTGACCTACATCGGCGTGTACAACAACGTGGTCAATTCGCTGGTTTCCATCGCCGCGCCGCTGGGCGTGCACCTGACGCTGGTCTGTCCGATCCGGGAGCCGGCCAGTGTGGACGAGGAAAGCCGGAAGAAGCTATTGGACAGGGGATTGCTCACCGAGACGCTGGACGCCGGGGAGGCGGTCGCGGAGGCCGACTACGTCTACACGGATACCTGGCTCGACATGGAACTCTTCAACGATCCCGCCTACGCGGCCGAGAAGGAGAAGCGGAGCGGGATCATGATGCCCTACCAGATCAACGCGTCCCTGCTCGCCGGCCGCCGTGCGAAGATCATGCACGACATGCCCATCCATCCCGGCTACGAAATCGCCGAGGACATGATCGAGCACGAGCAGTCGATCATCTACGACCAGGCCGAGAACCGCCTGGACGCGCAGAAGGCCATCATGCTGCGACTGCTGAACCGGTTGTAACGGGCGTCATGTCCACCGGCGCCTTCCATGCCGGCGCTTTCCATGCCGGCTGCCGGAACCTACGCGCGTCCCGGGACGCGCCGGGCAGCTCCAGTCAGGGTAGGCCCAACACCACCAGTTCCGCCCTTTCGGACGCCCCGCCTATCGGTACGGCGATATACTGTTTTTCACCCACCATATAGGTCATGGGATTGCCCGTCGCATTGCCGGGAAGGGGGATTTCCGCGATCAGATCGCCGTTATCAGGATCAAAGGCCCGCAGGAACGCCTCGTTGCTCTCGGAATCGTAGGTCATGGCGTTGCCGCGGTCCGACACATTCCTGTCCAGCACGATCCCCATCTGGGCGGCGAACAGCAAAGACGGTGTCAGCAGCGGAAAGGTGCGTCGGTCCCACCCCAGGGGCGGCAGGTCCAGGCCTTCCAGGGCCGGGTGGTTTCGGGGTCCGTTGCCCACAGCACTCATCCACACATGCTCGCCCGTGTTCAGATCGATGGCGGTGATGCGGCCATAAGGCGGCTTGATCACCGGCAGGCCGTCCATGATCGTGGGCCCGTAGGCGAACCGGCCGGTGTACGAATAAGGCGCGTCCTCCTCCTCCGACGCGTTTACGGTCATAATGGTCGGCAGGCTGTAGGACGGCACGTACAACATGCCCGTTTCCGGATTCACGGCCGCCCCCGACCAGCTCGCGCCGCCCACCAGTCCGGGCACTGCGATTAAGCCTCTTGTGGTCGGCGGCGTGAAAAGCGGCCCATGGTCGTATTCCGCGATCGCGTCCAGGGCCGCCTGGCGCAGTTCGGGCGTGAAATCGATGAGATCGTCTTCCGTCAGCCCCTGGCGCTCGAAGGCCGCCGGTTTCGTGGGGAAGGGCTGCGTGGGCGAGGCGGTTTCTCCGGGTACCGTGGACGGCGGCGTCTCCCGTTCCTCGATCGGCCAGACCGGCTCTCCGGTTGCCCGGTCGAAGACGAAGGTGAAACCCTGCTTGGTGACTTGGGCCAGCGCCTTGATCTCGCGGCCCTCCACCGTGATATCCACCAGGTTCGGCGCGGCGGGCAGGTCGTAGTCCCATATCCCGTGATGCACTGTCTGGAAGTGCCAGACCCTTTCGCCGGTTTCGGCATTGACGCAGACCAGGCTCTCGGCGAAGAGGTTGTCACCGAGCCGGTGGCCGCCGTAGAAGTCGTTGGTGGGCGTGCTGACCGGCAGGTAGACGTACCCCAATTCCTCATCCGCGCTCATCCACGTCCACACGTTCGTGCTGCCCGTGGTCTTCCAGGACTCTTCCAGCCAGGTCTCGTTACCGAACTCGCCTTCCTGTGGTATGGTCTGGAACACCCACTTCTGTTCGCCCGTCCGCACGTCGAACCCACGCACGTCGCCCGGCGGCATGGCCGCGTCGGGCATCCGGAACACGGCGAAGGAATCCAGCACGGTCGCCCCCACCACGACCACCCCGCGGACGATCACCGGCGGGCTGGAGACAGCGTAGAGGCTCCGGTCGACGGGGCGGCGCAGGCCCTTCGTCAGGTCCACGCGGCCGTTGTCACCGAAACCCGGGATCGGTTCGCCCGTTCCCGCGTCCAGCGCGATGAGCCAGGCGTCACCCGTGGCATAGAGGATGCGCCGGTCCTCGCCCTCCTCCCAGTAGGCCACGCCGCGATGGACGAAACCCACGTTTGCGGGCGTCCCATCCTTCCACGTACCGGGATCGTATGACCAGATCGTCTCCCCCGTAGCCGCGTCGATGGCCGCCACCTGGCTCAGGGCTGTACTCGTGTACAGCACGCCGCCGACCTTGAGCGGCGTCGCCTCGTTCACGAATACCCGTAAGGTCGAATCCGCCTCCAGGATGGCGTTGTCGATGGAATCCCAGCGCCACGCGACCTCGAGGTCCGTCACGTTATGCCGGTCGATCATGGCCAGGGGCGCGTACTTGGTGCTCGCGTGGTCTCCGGCATACGCGCGCCATTCCTTCTGGGAGGCGTCACCCGTCTGACCGGCGTCACCCGTCTGACCGGCGTCACCGGTACAGGACGACATTACGGCGAGGCACAGGACCGAGAGCGTCAACGCGGTCAATGAACGCAAGCTTTGCATGTTGAAATCTCCTGGAAAACAGGATTAAGTCGAATACCTGCGATGTCTATTATGTTTCAAGTGTTTCATCACCGTCACGTATACCTTGCGTGGTTCAGTATTGTACAATTGTACAACTCATATAACCTCTATGTGTAACATCGCGCCCACGTTCCATCAGATGTAGGACGTCGACCCGTCAGGACGAATGGTACATGTCCGCTGCCAGTGCACGATCTTATTGTCTTTCAGCGCCTCCTCGTCGATTTCGATACCCAGCCCGGGACGATCGCGCAACAACAGGTAGCCATCCTCGGGAAGATATGGATCGGCGATACACTGTTCCCATTCCGTACCCACGGGAAGGCCGTATTCGAGTATCTTGAAATTGGGTGTGGCCGCCGCGAAGTGCACGTTGACGGCCGTGGCCAGGGGACCCATGGGATTGTGTGGGGCGATGGATACGTAGTGCGCTTCGGCGATAGCAGCGATCTTGCGCATCTCCAGCAATCCTCCGCATACGCAGATGTCCGGCTGTATGATATCGGCGCCGTGGGCTGCCATGAGGTCCAGGAACTCGAACCGTGTGTAGAGCGATTCACCGGTAGCAAGCGGTACCTGCATCTGCGACCGCAACCGTGCCCACGCGGGAATGTGTTCGGGACGCAGGGGCTCTTCGTAGAAATACGGATCGTATGGCGCCAGGGCGTTGGCGAGTTGCAGCGCCCTGACCGGCTCGAAAATCCGGGCGTGGGGATCGAAGGCGAATTCCCATTCGTCAGGCGTGCGGTCCCTTACATCCTCAAAAAACCGCGCGGCAGCGCTGCAGACCCGGCCCCACCGTACGGCCTCGATGTCTACCTGGTAGGGACTCGTCTTAAAGGCCGTAAATCCCCATCGGTCATGCAGTTCGTGCGCCTGGTCAGATGCTTCGCCTGCGTTTCCGCCGACGCTGTGATACACCCGAACGCGGTCCCTGACGGTGCCGCCAAGAAGCATGTAGACCGGAAGCCCGGCGGCTTTTCCACTGATATCCCAAAGAGCGTGATCGACGGCGGACATGACCGCCAGACCCGTACCGCCCGGTGGAAAGCGAAACTGCTGGAACAGCTTCAGCATGATGTATTCGACGCGCCTGGGATCTTCCCCCTTGATCATTTCGAAGATATAGTCGGCAATGGGTTCCACGGACTTGTCGGGACCGATCGAGTAGGCTTCCCCCCAGCCGTACAGCCCCTCGTCCGTCTCCACCTTGACCAGTCCGCGCGAACGGTTTTTGAAGTAACCGGCAAATGTTTTGATGGCGGTGATTTTCATCGTGAAGTACTCCGGACGGCCGCGATGCCGGACGTTCGCATTCGCGCTATGCTTCTAATGAAATTCAAGTGTCGAAAAAGACCAGGTGAGTCTTGAGCAAGATAGACGGGTGGATTCGGGCTGTCAAGGAAGGGCAGACGAGCCGGAAGCGAGCGGTAGAAGGTGAGTCAGGGCACCAGCAGACGCTGTTTTTCGGTGTGGTTGACTTGCCCTGCCCAATGCATATCTTGATTTGATGGGTTACGCGATCGAACTGTTTTATGACGATGCGAGCGAACGGGCCGTTCGCGATATCTGGGACGGTCTGGGCACGGCCCTGGGACAACCTTCACTATCGGAACTCGGCGCCCGGCCGCACGTTTCCCTCGCGGTCTACGGCGACGATCTCGACACGAACGATTTCCCGGAGCGGCTGCTCGAATTCGCGCGATCCATCGATCCATTCGACTTTACATTGAGCAGCCTGGGGACTTTCGCCGGCCAGGAAGGGGTGGTATTCCTGGCGCCTGTGGTAACTCGCCGGTTGCTGGAAGTCCACGCGCAATTTCGCGAGGTGTTTTCGAAACACGAAGACGCGGGCATGGGCTTCTACCTGCGCGGCAACTGGGTGCCGCACTGCACGATCGCCATCGACCTGTCGGCGGACGAAGTAACAGCGGCCTTAGCGTACTGTCGTGAGGTCTTCCAACCGATCTCCGGACGGTTCCAGGAGATCGGTCTGGTCGAATTTCGTCCCGTGAAGGAACGGTTTACCTATGCACTCGGTTAGTATTAGTATGGACCGCAAGAATGGTTGTCGAAAACATGGTTGCCGGAAACCCCGTTAGCACATCAAATCTGTAAGGATCCCCATGGCCAGTCTGATCGTCGAAGGCGGTAAACCGCTCTCCGGCACGGTCGTTCCGTCCGGCAACAAGAACGCCGTGCTTCCCATTCTCTGCGCCACCCTCCTGACCGACGAGACGGTGACGATCCGGAACGTGCCGGACATCACCGACGTGCAGAAAATCGTCACGTTCCTCGAGGCCCTGGGCTCCCGGATCGACTGGGACCGGGAAGCCGGTTCGCTTCAGGTCAACAACGCAGGATTCCATGACGACACCGGCGAGGTGGCCCTGCCGGAAGGCATGCGCTCGGCCCTGCTCCTCCTGCCCGGCCTGCTGCATCGGACCCGGTCCATCCGTTTCGCGAACGTCAAGGGATGCGCCCTCGGCGTGCGGGAGATCGACCCGCACGTGGAACTGCTACGCGCGCTGGGAGGCCGCATCGTATCGGAAGATCCCATAGAATTCGAGCTGAACGGCCGGTTCAGGGGCGACCGGATCTGGCAGGATTACGTTTCGGTGACCGGGACCGAGAATTTCATCATGGCCGCGGTCCTGGGCGAGGGCAAATCGACGCTGGTCAACGCGGCGTGCGAACCCAACGTGCAGGACCTGTGCCATTTCCTCAACACCCTCGGGGCAAGGATCGAGGGCATCGGGGCGAACGTCCTGCACATCCAGGGCGTGGACCGTCTCGGCGGCGGCACGGTGGAGATCACGCCCGATCATCACGAGATCACGACGTTCCTGGCCGTGGGCGCCATGACGGGCGGCGAAGTGCGGGTCGAGCAGGCCATACCCCACCATTTCGACCTGATCAACCGCTGCTTCAGGAAACTGGGCGTAACCGTCGAATACGAGGGCGATACCGCGCTGGTGCGGAACGGCCAGCCACACCGGATCGAAAACCCCTTCACGTCCAATATCCTGGCCAAGATCGAGGCCGCGCCCTGGCCCTACCTGCCCGCCGACCTCCTGCCCCTGATGATCCCCCTGGCCATCCGGGCCGAGGGTTCGATCATGTTCTGGAACAAGGTCTACGAAGGCGCCTTCTTCTGGATCTCGGAACTGGTCAAGTTCGGCGCCCACGCGGTCATCAACGACCCCCACCGCATCATCGTCTTCGGTAACCGTCCCCTTCAGCCGGCCACCGTGGAGGCGCCCTACATCATCCGGGCGGCCGTGGCCCTGTACATGACCGCCGCAAGTATTCCGGGCACCAGCGTCATCAACGGCGCGGAGTCCATCAACCGGGCCCATCCGAATTTCGTGGAGAACCTGCGCGCCCTGGGCGCGGAAGTGTCGTGGGACGGGTTGGAAGAGGATTGAAGGGAAAGCTGTGTGAGTCGGTGTGAGTGGCTCGCCTGGACGTCGAGCCCGGCTAGCCGATAACCCGAATGGGCATGAGGGGTTTGGAGGCGTCGACCCCGAAGTCCAGCCGTACTTCCTGGTCCCCCTTGCGAAACGTCATCCTGCCCGTTCCGGCTTGCGCGTCCACCCCGGGCGCTTCGTACAGCGGGTAGGCGTCGTAGTCGATGGCCTCGCCGTCCACCCTGTGCTGGCCATCGAAGTACATCTCCATCTGGTTACCATCCAATGTCTCGACGGCGACGAGGTCGCTCCCCGGCCATCCGGACAGGTCGGGTTGCAAGGCGGCACGGCGCGTGCAGAACGCTTCGAAGGACTCCTCGTGATCCGCCTCCCGGGCTTCAAGCACCAGTCCGCCATGCAGATCCGGGATCCTGAGGAGCCAGCCGTCGATCTGGTCGGGATTCGCCGCCAGGTGGCGCATGGACCCTTCCTCCCGGATTTCCGACCACCCGTAGGGACCGATCGGATAGAGGGCGATATAGGCGCCGGCGCCGGTATCTCCCATGATCCAGCCGTCTCGCTCCACCCAGCCGATCGACCGGGGCAGGAACATGTTGATGAAGGGCGCCTCGTCGTCCGGCGGGATCTTGTACAGGACGATGACAGTGCCTTCGTGCTGCATCATTCGCTCGTATGGCGACGCGCCGAAGAGCCGGTCGGGCCATTGGAGGTAGGGCTTGTCGGACCCGATCTGCCGTCTGATCTGCTGCGGGTAGCCCACGAGAAAGGCGCTGAACCGTTCCGGGCTCCGGTAGGGGTGATTGCAGCAGATCTTGGCCTGCTGGTTTTCTCCCCGCCACGTCAGGTCCCATGAAATCAGGTCGATGGGGCCGGCCCCGGGGCCCGGCAAGCCCAGTTGAGACGACCCGAGGGCGAAGGACGGGCTCATATACGTGTATTTTCGGACCGGACGCGCCTCGTGCTCCACGCGGCGGTAGATCGTTCTGGGGGCCTTGGTCTTCTTGACGACGTGGGCGGTGGACCGGTCCACCGCCATCTCCGCGAAGAGGGCCGGGGGCCGGTAGGCGGCCGTGGCCGGCGGGATGCAGAAGCCATGGACGTGATGCTTCGGTTCGAACTCCTCGTCGCCGAAGTACAGGTACTGCAGCGCGGAGATCGCACCGGATTTCCGCCAGGTGTTCTCCCGGTAGCCTTCGCGGCTGTGACCGCCCGCCCAGGAGCCATAGTAATACTCCAGCGCCATATCCGCCACGTACAGGGACAGCACCTGTTCCACCTGGCGGCGCAGGTGGGGGTCGGCCGCGTGGTCCGCGAGCGTAATCATCGGTACCATGTGCTCGACGTGGTACTGGGGGGAGTCGTATTCGTGATGTCCGTTGACGGCCGTCCGCTCGATCATCCCCAGGATCCAGCGCATGGCCTCGGCCCGATTGGCCTCCGCGGACAGGCCGTTCCACATGCATGTCGCGTCCGGCCACCGTTCCGCCGCCAGCAGGTTGCCCACGTAGAACATCAACCAGTGGTTCTCCGTGTTGCCGCGCTCGAGGACACCGTCCATCATGAAATCCCGGATGATCTCCAGGGCTTCCTTCGGCAGCCGGTCGGGCCACCGGGCGATGAGCGCGCCGCAGGGATACACGTGGAACGGACCGCCGGCAGGGCGGCCTCCCCATCCGTCCGTCTGGTCCGAAAGCGCGTTCCGCACGATGTCGACGACCTTCGCGTCGTCCATGCCCGTCGCCAGGTGCGCGTTCAAGTCCCAGAGACCGCCGCCTTCCCGCTTCGACCACTGCCGGACTACCCGATCAGCCCGTTCGTCGACTTGTTTGTTGTAAGTTGCCTGGTCCATGTATTGTTTTCTATGCTTCAGGCGCGATAATCGCGCGAACGTTTACGAACCCCGGTATCTGTTGCCACCCATGACCGCCGTCTTCCGTGTACCACAACCCGCCCGGCGTGGCGCCGGCCAGCCAGGTCGACGTCGAATCGGGATGGCATTGTACGGCCGCGCACAGGTGGCGGGGTCCCCTTCGTACCCAGTGGCCCGACCCATCGCCGATGGCCACGCCGTGTTCCGTGGCGGCAACGATATCGTCGCCGGCCCGCATCAGTTCGAAGACCGCGCCGCCGTCCGCCGTATGGCCCGCCGAATCCCAGCGCTCACCGTCCGCGCTGCGCCAGATCCCCCGGTCGTCGGTACCCGCCCAGAACTGTCCGTGCATGCAGGCCAGCACGCGTACGGCGGTGCCCGAGATACTGGTCCGCCGCCATGCCGCTCCCGCGTCGTCCGCGATCAGGACGCCGCCTTCGGTGCCGATCAACCACGTCGTGGGCTCGTCGGGATGCACGAGGATGGCGTTGGTGAAACGCTCATTGACGCGGAGCGCGTCCGAGTGGTGTGTCCAGCGGACTGCCCCGAGGTCGTCGTAGCGACCCGTGGCGATGCCGTAGGGGGACCCGGCGACCACCCCCGGCGATCCTTCGATCGACGCGATGGCCATGATCTCGGTGAGCGTCTCGTCGTGCAGTTGCTTCCAGCGGTCGGCCTGGTCCGCAGCGCCCGCCGGGCCCGCGTTGTTCGGCCACTCCCAGAGTCCGCTGCCCCAGCTCGCGCCCGCCACCAGGCGGCCCAGTTCACGGATCAGGCTCGAGATGCCGTACTCCTGGGCGCCGATGCGCGTCCAGGATCCACCGATGGTGCCGTGGTATACACCCTTGGAACCGATGAGCCAGTGGTCGCGGGGGACTGTTTCCAATGAACACTCCAAATCTAACTGATTGAAATTGTTGTTATTACCGGCTGCGGTGCAACATCTTCAATTCAACTTCCCAACGAGGGTCGTCCCGCGTGAGCTGGACGGTTTTAACTTTAACCTCGCGGAAACACCGCCCCAAAATAAACACTGGAATTGGGGTAAACAAGCACCATTCCCGGTAGCCGGAAAGTTTAGGGTTGCGCGACAACGCGCAGTGGTTCCAGATTCCAGAAATACCCGAATAACCCGATGCCCGCACAGAGGGAAGTCGATTTGACGAATACCCGGGAACTCGCCGACTGGCTGTATCAGCTACCGGACCTTCCTCGAACGCCGCTGGTCCAACTGCCCACGCCAATTCATCCACTCGCGAAACTCGGCGCGAGCCTGGGCGGTCCGGAGCTCTGGATCAAGCGCGACGACCTGACTGGGCTGGCGGGGGGCGGCAACAAGTCGCGCAAGCTGGAGTTCCTGGTGGGCGACGCCCTGCGAACGGGCGCCGATACCCTGGTCACAGTCGGGGCCATTCAGTCGAACCATACCCGTCAGACGGCGGCCGCGGCGGCCCGGTGCGGTTTGCGGTGCGCGCTAATGCACTGCGCATGGACCAGGGACGCGGGACCCGGATATCGGCACGTGGGCAACATCCTGCTCAGCAGTATCCTGGGCGCCGAACTCTACCTGGACGACCGCGAACGATCCATCGAGGACAAAAGTCCGCTTGAAGATCTGGTCGATCACCTGCGCCGGCAGGGACGCAGGCCCTATCTCATCCCGGGCGGCGCTTCCGATCACACGCTGGGCAGCATGGGCTATGTCGCCTGCGCCGCCGAGATCACGCGGCAGTCACGTGACCAGGGCCTTCATTTCGACTACGTGGTGCACTGCACGGGCAGCAGCAGCACGCAGTCGGGACTGGTCGCCGGTTTCGCGGCGATGGAAGCTGGTACGCGCGTGATCGGCGTGTCGGACGACAACGAGGTCGCGATCAAGAAGTCGCGGGTACTCCGATTGGCCAATGCCACGCTGGAGACCCTGGACCTGCCGCAGCGCGTCCATCCCGATGACATCGAGATCGTCAGCGCCACGGCCGACCCCTATGGCGTCGCGAACGATGAGGTGTTCCAGGGGATCCAGCTGCTCGCGCGCAGCGAGGGGATCATGGCCGATCCCGTCTACGAGGGGAAAGCGATCCGCGGCCTGCTCAAGCTCGCGGGCGAAGGTCGTTTCGAACCGGACAGCCGGATTCTACTCATGCACCTGGGCGGCACCCCGGCGGTCCACGCCTATGCCGGACAGTTTCCTCCGGTGGAGTTCAAGCGATTCGAACCTTGAGCGGGTCGTGTCGAATTCCCCCGATCTCCCCATCCTTGACCCTAGTAACCTGCCCGGCTATACTCTCCTACCATGTACCGGACCCTATTCTGGTTCCTCCTCCCCCTCGTCATCACCGAACTGATCTACGAACTGGGCATCCAGGTCATCAACGGCGGCATCGCCCGTGTGCCCCGGCCCACCGAAACCCTGGCCGCGTACGGAATCGCATGGGGGCTGACGTCTTTCCTGACCGGCACCGTCTCCCAGACCCGGCAGATGTCCATGGTCCTCGTCCGGGACCGGGCGACCTTCCACACCGTGTTTCGATGCGTCGCCGGTTTCGGCGGCCTGCACTTTCTCATCCTTGCGTGTCTGGCATTTACACCGGTGGGACTATGGGTGATCGACGAGCTTCACGCTGTGGACCCGATCCTCGGCGGCACGGTGCGCAGCGCGCTCGGACTCCTGCTGCCCATACCGCTGATCGTGGGCATCACGAGGTTCCTGTCGGGTCTGCTGTTGCGGGTGCGAAGGACCGACATCATCAGTTATGCCATGATGGCGGGCATCAGCATGAGCGTGGTGTCCGTGTTCCTGTTCCTTCCGACGCCGACTGTTCAAGCCGATCCCATCCTGCTGCCGGTGGCCGCGACCTACTTCGGCGTCCTGACGGAACTGGCCGTGATCATCTACGGTTACCGGCGATTCGTCCGGCGGACGCTGAAGCGGTCGAGTGGGGAAATCGTAAGCGGGGAAACCGAAAAGGAGCGGGTAGCTGGGCAGGATGCGGGTCAGGATGCGGCCGTCGAACCGGTCTCCCGGAGACAGCACCCGCTGACCGCGGGCTACGTACTGAGGTTCTATTGGCCCCTGGCCGTAACGATCGGCATCCAGGCTTTGAGCCGGCCCATCATCAACCTGTTCGTCGCCCGGGGCGCGGACGGCACGGAATCCCTGGCCGTGCTCACCATCGTGTACGCCCTCGCGCATCTGCCCTACGGGTGGCTGAACGAACTCAAGAACCTGCCGCCCGCCTTTCAGCGGCAGGACCCGGAAGGCCGGATCATCCGACGGTTCACGGCCATCTGCGGTCTGATTTCCTTTGGGACGATGGTCCTGATGTTCTGGACCCCGGTGAGGTTTTTCCTGCTGGAGACCCTGATCGGCGTGGATCACGATTTCGCCGTGCGCTGCACCGTGCCGCTGATCATCTTCTCCTTTTTTCCGCTCGCTGTCACGATCCGGTCCTACCTCCACGGGATCGCGCTGCGGGACCACCGCACGGGCGCCATCGCGCCGAGCGGCCCCGCACGGGCCGGCGCGATCGTCATCGTCGTGAACGTACTCGCGCTCTTCGATCTGCACGGGGCGATCCGCGGCGTGGCCGCCCTCTACAGTGGGTTTGTCACGGAAACGATCGTGGTCCGGTGGCGCATGGGCAGAAGGCGCGGCTAGCTGGCCGTCTCCCTCCAGCCCTTCGTGATGTTCAGGAAGGCGTCGATGTCCTGCTCGTTGTTGAACATGGCGGGACCCACGCGGATCTGGGCGTTGTTCTCCCGGAAGGACAACCAGACGCTTGCGTCGTTGAGCTGCTTTTCAATCACTTCGTGGTCGGCGCCGTGGTTGAAGGACACGATGGCGGACTGGTTGCCAGGCGGCGTGAAGACCTCGAACCCCTGCTCGGTCAATCCGGCGTGCAGGCGGTGCGCCAGGGCGACCGTGTGCTGTTCGATCCGGTCGGTGCCCACGTTCAGCAGGTAATCCAATGACGCGGAAAGCTGGTAGATCGCCGCGAAGGCGGGGGTGGCGTATCCGAACTTCCTGGCATCGGTGTAAAGCGTGTACTGGTAGTCGGGAAGCCGTTCGTCTACCATTCTCCATCCCAGGCGGTCGGGTTTCACCACGTCCATTACCGATTCCCGCACGTAGAACGGCGCCACGCCAAAACCGCCGAGGAGCCACTTGTAGGATCCCGTGGTGAGGAAATCGACCCCGGTCGGTCCGACGTCGAGATCGACCATGCCCACGCCCTGGACGGCATCCGCGTACAGGTAGGCGCCCTGGGCGTGAGCCACGTCCGCCAGGGCCTTAAGATCGTGGCGATAGCCATTCCGGTTGGATATCCAGGCCACGGAGACCAGCTTCGTGTTCTCGTCCACCATCTCGGCGAAGGCTTCGGACGAAGCCACGCCGTCCACGTTCCGGACGATGCGCGTTTCGATGCCCAGGGTCTCGGCAAGTTGACTGTACATAACGAGCGAAGTCATGTAGTGGAGATCGTCGATCACTACGTTGTCCCCAGCCTTCAGGTCCAGGGAGTTGACCACGATGTTCTCCCCCTCGCTGGTGGACGAAACCAGTCCGATCTCGCCCAACTGTGCCCGGATAAGGCGTGAGAACTTCTCTCGCACGGCTTCCTCTTCATCGAGCATGGCGCGCAAACTGACGGGATCGCGGGACTTGGCCGCAAGGAACTCGATGGTCTTGTCCACCGCGGGCTGTGGCGAGGGACCGATGTAAGGCGTATTCAGGTAAAGATTATCGCCGGCGACCGGAAAATCCGCGCGCACGCCCAGCGGATCGTCGCCGGAGGGCGGCGCGGCGCTGACATCCGCCGGGGCCTGGTTCGATTCGTCGCTGCATGCGAGTCCCGCGGCGCCGGCGAGGGCGGCCGTGGACACGACGCCCATGAACTCCCGTCTCGATACGGACATGAGTTGCTCCTTGTTGTATTTCCATGTTGATTGATGGTTTGTGCTGGGAATGGCGTACGAGGACGGTACAGAATCCGGTACCCGGCGTCAAGGAAAGTTCACTGGCCGGCGCCGGTCGAAATCCCTTGACGGTACGCGCCTTGAGGCATAGTCTGGCAGGGTTTCCAATTACCTCGATTCTTCCTACTATAATGCCGGTTCTGATCATACAGGGTTCAAGTCGGAACCCTTGTCTGGTGACTGATTTAAACGGATGCTGTCATAGGAGACCGAAGCATGTCCTTTCGCCACGCTATTCCAATAATTGGCCTGTTGCTCGCCGTACCGTTGCTCGCAGCACCCCTCCAAGCCCAGGAAGTCGATCCGCCTTTCGGTGATCCGGAGTACATCTCGCCCGACGCCCGCCTGGAGATGGTGTTCAACGAGGGCCTGGCCCTGACGGAGAGTCCCGCCGAGGGCCCGGACGGGATGATCTATTTCAGCGACATCACCTTCACCACGTCGGCAGGTGCGGATGGCATACAGGCCGGGCACATTTGGCGCTATGACCCGAAAACGGGCGAGACCACCATTTACCGGTCGCCGAGCGGGATGTCCAACGGGCTCAAGTTCGACGCCCAGGACCGGCTCATCGCCGCGGAGGGCGCCGACCAGGGCGGACGGCGGGTGACGCGAACGGACATGGAGACGGGCAAGGCCTACATCATCGCACACGAGTACGAAGGACGGCCCTTCAACGCCCCGAACGACGTGGCCATCGACGAACAGGGACGGGTCTATTTCAGCGATCCCAAGTACATCGGCAACGAATCGGTGGAACAGCCCGTGATGGCCGTGTACCGCATCGACACGGACGGCTCGATCCACCGGATCATCACCGACGCGGGCAAGCCGAACGGCGTGGTGGTCTCTCCCGACCAGCAGACCCTCTACGTGGTCAGCAACGACAACGGTTCCATCGACCTCGGCAAGATCACCCTGGACATCCCCGTGCACAAGGGACGCATGGCCCTGCTGGCCTACGACCTGCACGAGGACGGATCCGCCACCTTCCGGAGCGTACTCGTGGACTACCTGCCCGAGGACGGGCCCGACGGCCTGGTCGTCGACGTCGAAGGCAACCTGTACGTGTCCGAGCGCGACGTGACCCGGCCGGGCATCGCCATCCGCGCGCCGGACGGGACCGAAAAGGCCTTCATCCCCACCGGCGTGCTGCCCACCAACGTGGGCTTCGGACGGGGCGAGAACAGCAAGATCCTGTACATCACTGCGGGTACCGGGCTCTACCGGATCCCCGTGATGAAGGACGGCTACCACCTGCCACGGGGATAAACTCGGGAGTAATCGGGAATAGAAGCGGCTACCCAACGATCCACGACCTCGTCGGACCGGCTGGATGACCATGCGAACCGTCACCTGGCCGGTCCGGCGCCTCGCCACACGCTGCTCTGACCCATGTCCTTTCTAGACTGGACCATCGTCTTTCTCGTCAACGGCGGTATCGTCGTATACGGCCTGCTGGCCTTTCGCGAGAAAGGCGAAAGCTTCGACTGGTACCTGGCGGCCAAGTCCATGCCCTGGTGGGCCATCGGCCTGTCGGCCTTCGGCACCGCCGTGGACAGCGGCGACTACGTGGCCATTGCCGGAGGCTCGTACCAGTTCGGACTCTCCCAGCTGTCGCAGTGGTGGCTCGGGATCGCCATCGGTTGGTTCGTGCTTGCCTTTTTCGTCATCCTGCCCATGTACCGGTCGGGCGTCTTCACCAACGCCGAGTGGCTGGAGTACCGCTTCGGTCCGTCCGTCCGCATCATGGCGGTCCTCATCAACATCCAGTCCCGCACCAACGTCCTCGCCAACATCTTCTTCTCCATGTACCTGGTGCTGAGCGTCCTCGCCGGGTTCTCCACGACCGCCAGCTGGTTCGTCGTGGTGGCGGTGGCGGCGTCCGCGACCCTCTACGTGGTCCGCGGGGGTCTGCAGGCCGGTGTGTTCACCGACGCCGTCCAGGGCGTGGCCATGATCATTGGGTCTTTCGTGCTTTGGATCGTGGTCTGGGTCCGGGGCGGCGGGTGGTCGGGGCTGAACGAGCGCCTGGCCGCCGTGGACCCCGGACTGCCCGACGTGATGCTCCACGTGGGCGGTTATGCACCGCCCGGCGTCCCCGCGGCCGTGGTCATCCTCAGCTTCATCGTCGTGCTGACCATGTACGCCGTCATCAACCAGTACGAGGCGATCCGGTTCCTGGGCGCACGGTCGGAGTGGGATTTCAAGATGGCCGCCGTGGTGGCCAGCACGGCCACGGCCATTTGTCTCTGGTTCAACATCACCATGGGCCCCATGGCCCGGGCGGATTTCCCCGCCCTGGAAACCATCGACCAGGCCTATCCCCTGATGATCCAGGCCTACCTGCCCCACGGACTGATCGGGATCGTCGTGGCGGGACTCATCGCCGGCGGCTATTCCACCTTCGACTCCATCGGCATCGGCATTTCGAGCCTCTTCGTCCGCGACATCTACGCCCGGTTCATCGTGAAGCGCGCATCGGACGCCCACTATACCCGCGTGGGCCGCATCACGGCTCCTTTCATCATGGCCCTGGGATTTGCCTACGTGCCCTTCATCCAGGAGGGCATGCTGGCCTTCTACCTCCGGCTGGCCGGCGCCATCGCCGTGCCCCTCATGACGGTTATCCTCATGGGCGTCTTCACCCGCGTCCACCGCTCGACCGGCATCGTGGGCCTGCTCGTCGGGCTGGCCTACGGCGTGACGGCGATCCTTGGGGAAAGCTTCGAATGGGGCCTGCCGGTCTGGTACACCAACACCTGGTGGACCTATCTGTGGAACATCGTCCTGCCCGCGGCCGGCATGCTGGTCGCGTCGGCGCTGATCACGCTTCGAAGCGGCCCCATGTCCGACGAGGACCTGGAAGGACTCGTCTACGCGCGGGAAAACGACATCCCCTCGGTGCGCAATCGCATGGCCCACCGGCTGAAAGCCCTCGAAGGCACCTGGCTGCAGAAGACCCTGGTGGAGACGCCGATCCGCGGCGCCTATCCCTTCAAGCTGCCGCCCGGGGGACTGACGCTGTTCCGCCGACCCGGCGTACTGGCCCTGGGTTACCTGGCCATCGCGTCGGGCTTGCTGTTCGGGGTGCTGTGGTAAGAGGCCGACTATACTGTAATCAACCTGCCCGTTATTGAAACATCCGGCAAAGTTGGCGGGTCTTAACATCAATCCACTAGCGGAAATCCCATACCGGGATAATCCCGCCGTTTATACATGGAGTACATGATGAGCTCTTTTGGAATGTTCGAGTTAGTCTTCGGGGTCATTGTGTTGTTTTTGTTGGCAACCGTAGCACTGCCCATTTGGTTTACCTATAAAATCATCAGTCACAGAATACGGAATAGAAACAGACCTTGAGGAATCTGTTTAAAGAGGATTCCGTTTAGACCGCGCTCATCCAGCGTTCATTTTTTAACGCTTCCGGGACAGAACTACCTCGAAACGGACCCGCCCCGTAACGGACCCGCCACGTGTTCAAAAACTACCTGACTATCGCGATAAGAAACCTGCTCAGGCACAAGGGTTATTCGGCGATCAACGTCCTGGGACTGGCCATCGGTATTGCCTGCTGCGTGTTGATCCTGCTCTACGTGCAGGACGAGCTCAGCTACGACCAGTATCACGAGAAGAAAGACCGGATATACCGCGTGGTGGAATCCGCGACGGTAGCGGGCCGGTCCATCGAAGCCGCGGTGACGCCTCCGCCCTGGGCCCCCGTGCTGGCAAAAGACTATCCCGTCATCGAGGCGTATACCCGGATCAAGCCGCCGGCCTCCCGGTGGCTGATTCGGTACCAGGAAAAGCGGTTTTACGAGCGGTATTTCGCCTTCGTAGATTCATCGTTCTTCGACATCTTCACCTTCCCCCTGGTTCAGGGCGATGCGAAGACGGTGCTGGCCGACCCCCATACCGTGGTGCTGTCGGAATCTATGGCCGGCAAGTACTTCGGGGATGAGAACCCGGTCGGCAAAGTCATTACGGGCGATGACCTCTATGAGTTCACGGTAACCGGCGTTATGCGGGACATGCCGGAGAACTCGCACTTTCACTTCGACTTCCTGGCCTCCTATGGCTCCCTGGCGCCGCACGGACTCTACAGTGAACCGTCCACGATGCAGAACCACGGCTTCAGCCACGACCTGTTTACCTATCTACTGCTTCGAGAAGGATATGCACCCGAAGACCTGGAGCGAGAACTCCCCGGGTTCCTGGACAATTACCTCGGCGAACTGCTCGAGTCCGTGGGTATCGAGGCCCGACCCTACCTGCAGCCCATCACGGATATCCACCTCCATTCCAACATGGAAGCCGAAATCAGGGCGAACAGCAGTATCCGGTACGTGTACATCTTTTCCTCCCTGGCCGTCTTTGTCCTGCTGATCGCCTGCGTGAATTTCGTGAACCTTTCCACCGCCCGTTCCGCCCGCAGAGCGCAGGAAGTCGGCATGCGGAAAGTACTCGGCGCCCTTCGGAATCAACTGATTAAACAGTTTACTGGCGAGTCGATCCTGGTCGCCGTCGTCGCCCTCGTCATCGCACTGGGCCTGGTTCACCTGCTCCTGCCGCAGTTCAACCTGTTCTCCGGCAAGTCGCTGGCGATGGAATACCAGTCCACCTGGCTGGTGCCGACCCTGGCGGGCATCGCCCTGGTGACGGGCATCGCCGCAGGTGGATATCCCGCTTTTATCCTGTCCTCCTTCAGGCCGGTGGCCGTACTGACCGGCGCACTCAAGGCAGGCGCGGCCCTTTCGCTGCTCAGGAAAGTTCTGATCACGTTCCAGTTCGGTATTTCCATCCTCATGATCATTGGTACGCTCGTAGTCCTCGATCAGCTGGAATACATGCAGAACAAGCCCCTGGGTTTCGATGAAGACAACCTGGTCGTCGTTCGTCTGCCGGATGAGGAAGCCCTTAATGGTTATCCGGCCTACAGGGACGCCTTGATGCAGTATCCTGAAATCCTTAACGTGAGTACGGCGAACAGCATACCCGGAGGTCAGACGAGCCTCAACCTGGTTACGCCGGAAGGGGTGCAGGAGGATGAAAGCCCGGTGTACCAGATGATCCAGGCGGACTTCGGCTACATAAAAACACTCGGCATCGAGATGGCGTCGGGACGCACGTTTTCCCGGGCATTCGGCTCGGACTCCACCGCCTGCCTGGTCAACGAGGCGGCCGTCCGGTCTCTGGGATGGGACGACCCGATCGGCAGGACCTTCAGGTTGACCGGCGAGGATGATGACCCGCCCCTGAGCGTCATCGGCGTCATGGCGGATTTCCACGTCCAGTCGCTGCACCAACCCATAACGCCGCTCATGGTGCGTCTGGATACGGATCCCGATTCATTTATGGTCGTCAGGATACAGGGTACAAACGTATCACGTGGGCTTGAAACACTCCAGGAACAGTGGCGGAAGACCTATCCGAATCATCCAGCCCTGGATTACTCGTTTCTCGATGACGACCTCAGGCAACTATACCAGGCCGAACGGCGACTGGGTTCCGTGTTCATCGCCGGCGCGGTGCTTTCGATCCTGATCGCCTGCCTGGGACTGCTGGGGCTGTCGTCCTTCATGGCGGAGCAACGGACCCGGGAAATCGGCGTACGGAAGGTCCTCGGCGCAACGATATCGAACGTGATCCTGCTGTTGTCGAGGGACTTCACCAGGCTGATCCTGCTGGCCTTCGTGCTCGGAGCGCCGGCGGGTTACTACGCCATGCAATCGTGGCTGGAAGACTTCCCATACCGTATCGAACCGGGCCTTGGGGTGTTCCTTTTCGCGGGTGTCGCGGCACTGGCGGTCGCCTGGCTGACGGTGGGATTCCAATCGTATAAGGCCGCGGCCGCCAACCCGGCGGAAGCGGTGCATGCGGAGTGAGATGATACCATGATCCGAAACTACCTGACCGTCGCCTTGCGAAACCTGCGCAGGCACAAGGGCTATTCGGCCATCAACGTCCTGGGACTGGCCATCGGCATGGCGAGCTGCGTGCTGATCCTGCTCTACGTGCAGGACGAACTCGCCTACGACCAGCATCACGAGAAAAAAGACCGCATCTACCGCATCGCGGAGTCCGCTGTGATAACGGACCGGCCGATCGAAGCGGCCGTCACGCCCCCGTCCTGGGCGCCGGTCCTTGCGCGGGACTATCCGGAAATCGAGCTGTACACCCGGATCAAGCCGCCGGGCTCCCGCTGGCTCATCCGGTATGAGGAGAACCGGTTCTACGAGCGGTACTTTATTTTCGCGGACTCGTCGGTCTTCGACATCTTCACCATCCCGCTTGTGCAGGGTAACCCCCAGGCCGCCCTGGTCGAACCGCATACCGTGGTGCTGTCCGAGTCCATGGCCGACAAGTACTTCGGAGACGAGAACCCCATCGGGAAGATAATCACGGGGGACGACCTCTACGAGTTCACCGTAACGGGCATCATGCGGGACATGCCGCGGACGTCCCACTTCCATTTCGATTTCCTGGCTTCCTTCGCCACGCTGGCGCCGAACCAACTCTACTACAGCGATCCGGACGACATTCAGAATGGCGGGTTCAACCACGACCTGTACACCTATCTGCTGCTTCGGGAAGGCGCCACGCGCGAGGAGATGGAATCCAGGTTCCGCCCGTTCCTGGACAAGTACCTCGGCGAAACGCTCCAATCCGCGGGCATTGAAGCCAACCCCTACCTGCAGCCGCTCACGGAGATCTACCTGCATTCCAACATCGAAGCCGAGCTGCGGCCCAACAGCGACATCCGCTATGTCTATATCTTCACGTCCCTGGCCGTCTTCATACTCGTCATCGCCTGCGTGAATTTCATGAACCTGTCCACCGCCCGGTCCGCCCGCAGGGCGCAGGAGGTCGGAATCCGGAAGGTCCTGGGCGCCCAGCGCATCCAGTTGATCCGGCAGTTCATCGGCGAATCGGTACTGCTCGCGCTGGTCGCGCTGGTCATCGCCCTCGCACTGGTGCACGTGCTGCTGCCGCAATTCAACCTGCTGTCCGGCAAGGACCTGTTCATGGACTACGGGTCGGCCTGGCTGGTGCCGGCCCTGGCGGCCATCACGCTTTTCGTCGGTTTCGCCGCCGGTGGATATCCCGCCTTCCTGCTCTCTTCCTTCAGGCCGGTGGCCGTGCTGACCGGCGCGCTGAAGTCCGGCGCCTCCCATTCGGTACTCAGGAAGGTGCTGATCACCTTCCAGTTCAGCGTCTCGATCCTCATGATGGTGGGCACGGCCGTGGTCTTAAGCCAGCTGGAGTACATGCAGAACAAGCGGCTTGGATTCGAAAGCGAGCACCTGGCGGTCGTCCGCATGCCGGATGAAGCGGCCCTCCGGGGATATGGGGCCTACAAGAACGCGGTGCTGCAGTATCCCGAGATCCTGAAGGTGAGCACTTCGAGCAGCGTACCCGGCGCGCAGACCAGCCTGAACCTGTTGACGCCGGAGGGGTTGCCGCCCGACCAGAGCCCTGTCTTTCAGACGATCTGGGGGGACTTCGACTTCGCGGAAACCATGGCATTCGAGCTGGCCGCCGGACGTACGTTCGACACCGCCTTCGCCACCGATTCATCGGCCTGCCTGATCAACGAGACCGCCGTGCGCGCCCTGGGTTGGGAGAATGCGATCGACAAGACCTTCCGCTTCGCGGGTTCGCCGGAAACCGCCCCGTCGCACCGGGTGATCGGCGTCATGAGGGACTTCCACCAGCACTCGCTGCGCCAACCCATCGAACCCCTGATGATCCTGTTCAACGCGCCCGGGCCGTACATGGTCATCCGGATGCGGGGGGAGGATCCGCGGCGGGGGATGGAGATCCTGCAGGACCAATGGCGGCAGACCTATCCGAACCACCCGGCCATGGAGATCTCGTTTCTCGACGCGAACCTCGAGCAACTGTACTCCGCCGAACAGCGGCTGGGCAGCGTCTTCATCGCCGGCGCAGCGCTCTCCATGCTGATCGCCTGCCTGGGGCTCCTGGGCCTTTCGTCCTACATGGCCGAACAGCGGACCCGGGAGATCGGGATCCGCAAAGTCCTCGGCGCCACCATATCGAACGTGATCGTGCTATTGTCCGGGGACTTCACGAAACTCGTCCTGCTGGCCTTCGTGATCGGCGCTCCCGTAGGGTATTTCGCCATGGGCGCGTGGCTCGAGGACTTCCCGTACCGGGTCGAACTGGGTATCGGGGTTTTCGTACTGGCCGGTCTGGCCGCGCTGATTATCTCCTGGCTGACGGTGGGATACCAGGCCTTCAAGGCGGCCACGGCCAACCCGGCGGACGCGGTACATGGGGAATGAGGGGGAAACTGACCTTCTGTATGGCTGATAATCTAAGATTCTCGGGCATAGATCAACTGGCGATAGTCTACTTTCGAATTGTCCACGAGTTATTTGTTAGGCGTTTTATCTTTTTGAAATGTCAGACTTGACAATGATATACCTATTAAGTCCGGATGGGGTAAGTTGTACGTTTGAGGCTTCACAAGACCTGCCGCTTTCAACCGGTCGTAGACCGACGCTAACTTCTTCACATCATCCAAATTGGTGTTTTTAGGTACGTGCCCTTCTGTAGTGTCTTTGATTTCATCGGCTATACTCATAGTTTCCTCTTAGACTATTTTACTGTGAAGGTAATACTGAAAACCAATTCTGCCTATGTATCCGGTTAACATGTCGTTATAGTCTCGGATCTTAGGTCTGAGTTTCTCATCACATGAGTAATCATCGATTTTCAATCTGATTACATCTTGTAACGTGCTGATTGAAATCATTCTACCGTGAGAATGCCACATTTGGTTATCGCCTAACAACTCAGCTACGTTACTTGCTCTTTCTTCTTTCTCTTCAAGAGTGACATCCTTACCATTCGACGAATGTACTTTCCAATCTTTAAACTTAAATTCCACCAACCATTTTTTTAACAGAGTCTCTGTCAGATCTTTAGCTTGCTCGTATCTACTTAATAAAGCGAGGTCTTGATTTTGAAGAATAACGAACTCAGCATCTGTCAACTCGTTGTTTTTAGCCTTCCATAGCATTTCTTCCACTTTATCCAAATACCCCAGTGCCGGAACCCACTGTTCTCCATTCCAAACTTGGGGGTCAATAGGACCTAAGAACGAAGAGTAATCCATGTAAATTCCATCACCAGACATACACAAAATCGTACCTGCTGAATAAACTCCGTCAGGAACGACAAAAAACACCTTTTTGTAATGATGTCTGATTATATCCACCATTTTTTCCGCAGTCTCAACACTGCCGCCAGGGGTTTTTAGAAAGAAATACAATGATTCATATTTAGGGTCTGATGAAGACGTGTTTTCAATAAAATCTCTAAATAACCGTAACATTACTTCGGTGATTTCACCGTAATAGAAAACAACATCTCCATTAAAGTGAACTTCAAGTTCTTGTAGTCTTTTCTTCAACTCATTAGAGATATCATCATCAAATTTATCGAGATTCATTTGGGTTTTCCCTAAATTGCTTTAGCGGATTGTCTAGCTATGTTAGTACGTTGCTTTTCCGCAATTCCATATTACGACTTAATCCTCCAGTCCTGCCACATATTGCACTTTGTGGATGCACGTTCCGCGTAACTTCAATCTCGCGCGTTATAATCCTGACAACCTGCTCGGAAAGTCCTATCGCATCTGTTTGGATGTTCTTTGCCTTGTCAATCCCGAGACAAAGTCAACTTCTGTTACGTCTCGGCAACCTGGGAATACACCACCCCACCGTGTATGCCGTTTTCGGTGAGACGTGCCACAAGATATTCCTGCGGTCTGTCGCCCTTGATTCGGTTACAAGATGGACACAGAAGTTGCAGGTTATCTATATGATCACTACCACCCTTGCTTCTTGGGACTATATGATCGACTTCAAGCATTCTAAATTGGAATGCTGTCTTACATCCGTTACAACGTCCTTCCTGTTGACCATAAAGAACATGCTTGTTTTTACGATAAGGGACGGGTACGTCAATGTCAGTTCGTCGCGGAATATCGACCCGTTCTGTAACCAATAGGGAATGGTATAGAGTTCCTATTTCTTTGCGCAAACGTAGGTTAACTAGTTCGACCGCCTTTGACGAAAGGTCAATACCTATCCATTGCCTGCTGAGCTTATCCGATGCAACGCAGGCTGTAGCGCACCCACAAAATGGATCTAACACTACATCGTCTATATTGGTCGAAGCCTTTATGATTCTCTCGAGTAGTGCCAGCGGTTTTTGCGTGGGGTATCCAGTGCGTTCTTTAGATCGACTCTTTAGGTTTGGAATATCATTCCACACGTTGGTCGGATCTTGACCCTTTTCTGGTCTGTAATACCTCTTCAACCTTGGCATTCCACCGTTTGGTGGCCAGTGTATCATATCGGCATCGTTGAGTATGTTAAGTCTTTCTATCACACCCTTTGCATCTAAATAGCCCGGACATATATACCTATCGATGTAATCAGCATACTCACCGGTTTTAGGAACACTCCAACACCGTCCTACATCGCCAGGATCAAATCCTTTCCAAGGATGTCCGCTTTCACCACTCGACACTTTCGGTCCGGTGAGGACGATCGGTTGATAGCGCCCTCGGTCATCTACGTGTTTGTAATATGTGTTTACATAGTCCTCATCTAACGGGACTTCGACAGCCGACTTGTTCCGCTTTGGTATTTGATTGGGGACCGCAGAATAGTACAATATGGAATCAGATACGTTACCGAACATTCGGTCGTTGTGGGCATGGGTTCTTTTCCAAGTTATCTCCGCTTGCAACTGATCCTTACCAAATATCGTATCCATTAGCACTCTGAGATAGGCGTTCGCTGTAGGGTCGCAGTGAAGATAAATAGATCCAGTCGGTTTAAGTACCCGTTTCATCTCAATCAGCCGCACAGCCATCATACACAAATACGACTGCATACCCTTACTATGGGCCAATCCCGCAGTCTCAATTACGGCATATAGTGCTGGATCATTCTCGGCAATCAGCCCCATCCAAGCTATATCTAGGTCGGACAAGTACCACGTGTCTTTAAACGCAGCTCCTGCGGCTTCGCTACCTACCGGTGCGGCATAAGTCCTATTGGAATTGAACGGGGGATCGAGGTAAATTAGGTCAACAGTCCCACTATTCATCCCACGTAGGATGTCGAGATTGTCGCCCGTCCATATCGTACGATTGACCCAGTTCGGTACAGACACCGGGGAACTCCCTTCGAGATGGAGGCGGACAGAACCGCCCTGTCCGAACGAGTTATATTTTGCGCTCGTTATTGCAATAATACCCGATTGTGGATGATATCGCAATCATATTCTGAACGCTAATAGTTCAGTACAAATCTCAATTTGAAACGCATATCGATACATCAATAAATCGGATTTGCGCACACAACATATCTGTTGATATTAACACTTCTGTTGTGTATGTTTAGCTATGAAAGCAATTGAATGAGAAATGGCTTGGATAACAAGGATGTTCGCTTCAAATGTATAAGTAATAGCTGTGGCCACATAACTTGATTTGGAGAACTTTCGACTCAGTTGACCGTAGTTTGTGCAGTAATAGTGAATTGGATCATAAGTTCGTCTCTGATATCAGGGTGAACCTAGAATTGGACATATGCTAAAGTATCCTGTGGTTCTCGAAAGAGACGATAACACCGTCCAGGTCATGTCCCCTGATTTTCCGGAACTCAACACGTTCGGAACGAACAGGAAGGAGGCGTTAACCCGTGCAGTCGATGCGTTGGAAGAGGCGATAGCAGCCCGAATACACGACGGGCGGGACGTGCCGCTTCCGTCGCAGGGCTCGGAGAATGCCACTCTACCTACACTCACTACAGTTAAGATATTGCTTTATCGAGGTATGCGGGAACAGGATATCGGCAAAGCGGAGTTGGCACGGCGTCTCGGTTGGCATTTACCACAGGTGGACAGGGTGCTAGATATTCAGCACAATTCCCGTATGGACCAGATGGATGCGGCCATGGGCGCAATTGGCCGACAAATTTACGTTCGGGATTCAAAACAATGTTAAGAGATGCCTTTTTACTTAGTGAGTAAACATCAGGTTGACAGTTCATCAGTGGAGAAATGAGCAGGACATTTTAAATGTGTATGGACAAACCAATAAACAAGTCAGGCGGTGCCGGACCGGTTGGGGGATATAACTTCCAAGCTGCGGTCAGCGCAATTGCATATGCCCATATGCTACGTGGGACACCTGTTATTTGGACCAAAGGTTACTCTGGTTCAGTGCCCATTAGAGTAGATTCAGAAACAAACGGGCCTGGTGATGATATTTCGCTAGAGTTAGCAGACGGGATAACAGTTGAGATACAAGCCAAAAAGGGATTGAAGGCTGATAAGACATTTTGGACTGCCATAAACTCTCTATGTGAAGGAATTAACTCTAATCGGTGTGATTTCGCGATGTTAATTGTCTGCCCCTTTTCGAGTCGGACGATAAGTCGGGATTACGCTAGAGCCATAAAGAGAATTGGCAATGGTAGGCTTGACCTGATATCAAAACAACAGGAGGAAATAACTCGATTTCTGATCAAAAGTAAATATGATCCAACAGACATTTGCTCACGTCTTCGGATTCTTACCGTTTCGGCTACTGACGAGCACGGTGATGCTGTGGCTGCTGCTCACGCCGAACTTGGTCATATCTGCACCAAGGATTCTCATATACCCTTGGTATGGAATGTTCTTTACGAAGAAGCATTAAAGGCATCGAGTATAAAAGTTCAAGAAACTGTTCTTCACTTGCATCTGTGCTTAGCTCGTTAAACCTGCTGCACAATGCGGAACCGGATTTAACGCCTGCCACGCTGAGTAAATCCCTGCTTGAATGGATAGAACAATCAACTGCCAATTTTAATGTTCCAGGTATTTCCGACCCTCTGTCTACTGACGCTGCATGGCTGAAGCTGCAAGCATCAGTTGGGGATAACTCTGTCGACCCAAATACCCCAATTGAAGATGCATTGAAAGTATATCATAGGCCAGAGAGTGAATCTAGTCTTGGAAGCAGCGAGGTTATTGATGCTAATACGATAGGTACCTTTCGTAATTTGAGTGTTGTAACCGGTGGACCTGGTAGTGGTAAATCGCTATTAACTAAAGTGCTCGCGCGTGAATTTTGTAAGGATGGTTTGATAAGTCTGCAGATAAAGTTACGTGATTTAGCCAACAAAATACGATACACCGGATGTGCAGTAGAAGAAGGTCTGTTGTCACTAGGATTAGACGGATCGGGGATTTCACCTGCTAACTTTCATTCAATATGTCTTTCAAATATAGTGTTGCTTTGTGATGGTCTCGACGAATGTGGCCACTATCAATCTACTATTGCTGAGGGATTAAGTAGGATATCCAGATCAAGACCTTCTTACAGGATTATCGTAACTACGAGACAAATTGGTTACTACTCAAATGAATTAAGACACTGGCGCCATTACCACATTAGGCCACTCAAGTCAGAAAACACAAAGGATCACTTAAGTAAAATCTGTTTAGGTATTTCTGCTGAAGTTTCAAATGACAGTAACGATTTACAAACCGTTATCGATTCTAACTTAGAAATGGTTGAAGGGATCAAAACGGTATTTACGAATCCACTTCTTTGTGCCTTTGCAGCAGCACTGATTCTTAAAGGATACGAAATCGGAAAATCAAAAATAGATCTTTACAAACGGGTTATTAAACTGATCGACGAAAACTTGGATCCTCGTAAATCCGATGCAGCCAAAGTACCAAGATCAATTCGCTACAGAGTTTTAAACCACTTGGGCTGGTTGGTTACTACTTCTCCTTTCAGGACGTCACAGGAAACTGAATCACTTTGTGCTGAGCAAATTGCACTCGTAACCAGCAAATCAGATCTGGAATCTGTGGCGGATACAGAAGAATCAATTCTCTATTGGGAGAAAGCAGGGATCATCGAAAGGCTACGCCATGGTGAACATGAACTGATTGCATTCACTCATAAATCATGTGGTGAATTTGCAGCCGCACGGTTTCTAGAAACGATCGGTAGTGACAATGCCCGACAATTGATTGAGTCCGAGCTTGACAATGCAGAATTGGAAGAAACCCTTTATTTTGCGACTCAAACTTCAGTTGCAGCATTGGTTGCCGAAACAGCAATTGAGAAATTTAAATTCGGTGACCCGAAACGCCATCTGATCAACACCGTATTACAGGCCTTAGTCCTAAACACAACCAGCATAGACCCCGTTAAACTTACCTTTTTTTGGGACCAAGTGTTTGCAGTTGTAAAATCCGAAGAACGCCGAAAGGCTTACACGGTTGGATTGTGTTTAGTCGAACACGATTTGAGCAAGCTGAACGAAGTCTCTGAACATGCAAGAAAGCTCCTTACCGGAACACCAGAATGGTCTAAGTTAATAGGTTGGTCGATTCTTGTTTGTCACTTTCGAGACGAATTGGATCGGGTTGAACTGGAAAAAACCATCTCCTATTACATAACTCGCGAAAAAGACAGTAACATCTTCATGGATCCGGTTTTTAACCCAGCCGTCACTGAATTCGTAGACTGGATTTTAAAGGAATCACCAGACAAAAGAGTTTTTGAACACTTTTTGAGTAATGCGATAGAAATCACTCTCGAAAACCTGCCTGAAGCGAAACAAAATGAACTAGTATCCGCCGTTTTAAGGTTGAGAAATCTAGCTTCACACGACTTCATATTTCGACTTAAGGACTTATTGTCAAAGATTGGTCGATCAGATTTAATGTCTGATCTATTGGCGGGACATTTTAAAGATTACGATGTCAGTAACTTGCGATTTAACAGTTACTATGCGGGAAACCAAGTCCTGTTCCATGAAGTACTGGCTGGTGCATTTTTAAATGAGGACTTGTCAACACCACCAACCACTGGTATGAAGCACCTTGGTGCATTGTTACAGTTAGCATACATAATGAAAATACCAGCAGATGATGCGTTTGTCTGGGAGGCCGTTAGTGAGTATTCTCAAGTACAAGAATTGCTTCGTAAAGCAGCGGAAGTTTTCGGTCTTTCGTTAGAACGCCTTGCGCAGGAGGTACGAGGCTTTAACAGGAGCAACCGCACTGTGGATGGCTTCGATGAAACTTTACGCGTAATAGTAGCTATGCCAAAAGTCGATCCTTGTGAAGTCGACTGGGATCGAGCTCAGACAGTAGAATTTAACAACAAAACACTTGAAGAACTCCTAAGCCATCCCTCTCAGTGGGTGGCTATCCTTGCAGCGAATTTGCTTAACGAGCGTTTACCGGACACTGATAAATTAAATGTATGCAAACGCACATTTCAAAATGGGCAGGGTAGAACGCTTTACATTGCAGCAGAATTGGCATGTCAACTTCCAAACGGAATAGGGCACAACCTAATAGTGACAACTCTCAAGTCTCCCCAAAAACTCGGCACTCAGTACCTATATGAGAAACTTGCCGAAGTCAAGTTTCCGGTTGCGCACTCCCATAAAGATATAGTAATGTCGGGACTTTTCTCGTCTTCAGTGAAAATAGCCAAGTCTACTGCTAAATGGTGTTGTACCAGTAATTCCAGTTCCAATGGCTGGCTATTGGAACTCCTTAGAAAAGCATTTAACCACTGGTCCGTAAATGAACAACCATATCCCAAAAAGGGTGGTACGGTACCAGAAAGTCCGCGAGATATACTTTGCGAAACTTTAATTCACTATGGTGTTTGGGGATTTGACGAACTTATTGAATTAACCAAAGATGCCAGGTCCGATGTATCAAAGAACGCCATGCAAGATTTGATCAAGCGCTCTTACGAATCTGAAGATGCCAGGGATAGATTGGTGGTAAAAATATCTGAAAAAAGACTCTCCCCATTTCAATGTCTGCAACTTATGGATGCAGATATCCCATATTCACAAGAACATTTAACTAAATTGTGTGGTCTTCTTGATGATAACGATCCTGAATACAGAAAGATAGCAATCCAAATACTGTCTCATCCAAACATGGAGAAACCATTGGCAGTGAGTCTCGCAATTCAACGAAAAGATGATGAGAATGGAGACGTTAGAGATGCTGCGTTGAGATTCTTAGGTTCTTACTGATTTTTACAACATGCCCTGCAGATTCGTCTAACTACCAAATCCTAACTGCTCACCAACACTTTCTTCAGCGCGGCAATAAACGCCTCGTTCTCCTCGGGCAGGCCGGCTGTGACGCGGATCCAGCCTTCGATATTCCAGCGCGCCCTCGCGTTGCCCACCAGTACGTTGTGTTCCTCGCGCATCCGGCGGACGAGTTCGTCCACGTCGGTCTTCATGTTCATCATCACGAAGCTCGACTCGCTCGGTGCGTATTCGATGCCCATGGCGTCCAGCTGCTCGTAGAAATAGCGTTTCCCCCGACTCACCAGTTCCTGTGAACGCCGCAGGTGGTCTGTGTCGTCGAGGGCCGCCGACGCGGCGTGGGTGGACAGGAGGGTGAGCGTGTTGGCCCGGTGGCGGCCGATCCGCGCGATCACCTCCGGCCGGGCGACCGCGTATCCCACCCGCATGCCGGCCATGCCGAAGACCTTGGAAAACGTGCGCGTCACGATGACGTTCGGATGATCCGGGATCAGCGATGCCGCGCCTTCGCGGTCGGCCTCGTTCTCCGCGAATTCGATATAGGCTTCATCGACGAGGACCAGCACGCGCTCGGGGATCGACTCCACAAAGGGCCTTAACTGCGACATGGGGGTCAACTGGCCCGTGGGATTGCCGGGGGTAGTCACGACGACCATGGCGGTCCGTTCCGTCACGGCCGCGCTGAGACCGTCCAGATCGGGTTTCATGCCTTCCAGCAAGGGAACCCGGACCGGTTCCGCGTTGGCCACGCCGGCGAATCGGGTGATGAAACCGAAGCCCGGCAGGCTTTCCACGACCTCCGTGCCCTCGCGAACGTAAGCGTGGCCGATGGCGAACAGCAGGTCCGACGACCCGGCGCCCACCGCGACCCACGCGTCGGGTACCGGGGCAAAGGGACTGTCCGTCCACTCTACCACGGGTACGCCGTGCCGGCGGGCGAGCTTGCCCAGCAGGTCCGGGTTCTGGCCATACCGGTTGATGCTGGTCACCAGAGACAAAACCGCCTCGACCGCCCGGGGAGACGGCCCCAGGGCGTTCTCGTTGGCGTCGATGCGCACCAGGCCCGGGGGCACCCCCCAGCCACGTACGGAAGGGCCGCCCACCATCTGGGCCACGGCCTCGTAACTGCCAAAGGAAATCGCACCGGCACCCGCAAGGGCGCCTTTCAGGAATCCCCGGCGCGAAAGCCCCGGACTGGGCCGCGAAAGCCCTGGCCTGGTCGTGGTACTTGCTTCTTTTCTGTCGGACATTGGAACACCCCTTCTCCTATTGTCGAGTAATCGGACTGTCGATCCGCCGTATTCACCTGTCGATTTCAAGATATACCGTCATGATACAACGTCGCAAAACGGATGGGAAGATCAATTGCGTCGACCTTGACGATTCCCCGGACCTCCCGTAGATTTATGGCACGGCCGCCCGCGATGGCACGGCCGCCCGCGATGGCACGCCACTCGCGTAGTACATCCTCGATAAGGAGACCGCATCTTCAGCCAGTTCCATCCCGTAACAACTGAAACCCACCTCCTGCTGGACCGGTTGCTTTCCGAACGCATCCTCATTATCGACGGCGCCATGGGGTCGGTCCTCCAGGGCCATGCACTCGACGAGGCCGATTTCCGCGGCGAAACGTTTAAAGACCACCCCGTTCCGTTGCGCGGCGACCTCGACCTGCTGTCGATCACACGGCCCGAGCTCATCGAACAGATCCATAGGGAGTACCTGGACGCCGGCGCCGACATCATCGAGACCAACACCTTTAATGCCACGGCCATTTCACAGGCCGACTATGGCCTGCAGGACCGGGTTTACGACATCAACGTGGCGGCGGCAGAAGTCGCGAAACGGGCCGCCTCGGCCGCCACGGCCGTCGATCCGGTCAGGCCGCGTTTCGTGGCCGGCACTATGGGGCCTACCACACGGTCGGCTTCCGTCGCCTCCGACGTGAGCGACCCGGCATTTCGTTCCGTTACCTTCGATGAGCTGGCCGCGGCCTACGGCGAGCAGGTCCGTGGACTCCTCGACGGCGGCGTGGACCTGCTGCTGGTCGAAACCCAGATCGACACGCTCAACATGAAGGCCGCGCTGTACGCCATCAACACCCTCTTCGACGAAGGGACACGCCGCGTGCCCGTCATGGCGTCGTTCTGCATCGTCGACGCCAGCGGCCGAACGCTCTCGGGCCAGACCGTGGAGGCGTGCTGGACGTCCATACGCCACGGGGACCTGTATAGCGTGGGGATCAACTGCGCCCTGGGCGCGACGGATCTGCGCCCCTACATCGAGGAACTGTCGGGCATCGCGAACCTTCCGGTGACCTGCTATCCGAACGCGGGGCTTCCGAACGAACTGGGCGGCTACGACGACACCCCGGACTACATGGCCAAGGTGCTGGGGGACTTCGCCGAAGAAGGATGGATGAACATGGTCGGCGGATGCTGCGGCACCACGCCCGCGCACATCGCCGCGATCTCAGAGACCGTCAGGCAGCGGGGGAAACTGCGGGTTCCCCACCCCGTCGAACCCCTGTCCCGGTACAGCGGACTCGAGACCTTCACCGTGCGTCCCGACAGCAATTTCACCATGATCGGCGAGCGGACGAACGTGACGGGTTCGCGCAAATTCGCCCGGCTGGTCCGTCAGGAGAAATACGAGGAAGCCCTGGGGGTGGCCCGGCAGCAGATCGAGGGCGGGGCGAACATCATCGACGTGAACATGGACGAGGGCCTGCTCGACAGCGAACGGGCCATGACCACCTTTCTGAACCTGATCGCGTCCGAACCGGACATCGCCGCCACGCCCGTCATGATCGACAGCTCGAGCTGGCCGGTCATCGAAGCGGGGCTGAAATGCGTTCAGGGCAAGAGCATCGCCAATTCCATCAGCCTGAAGGAGGGCGAGGAGGTCTTCAAGACCCAGGCCCGCGTGGCGAAACGGTACGGGGCCGCCGTGGTGGTGATGGCCTTCGACGAGGACGGGCAGGCCACTGATACGGACCGCAAGGTGGAGATCCTGAGCCGTTCCTACCGGATCCTCACCGAAGAGATCGGCATGGACCCCACCGATATCATCTTCGACCCCAACATCCTCACCGTGGCCACGGGCATGGAGGAACACGACGACTACGCCGTCAACTTCATCGAGGCCGTCCGACGGCTCAAAGAGTTGCACCCCCTGGCCCGGGTGAGCGGCGGCGTGAGCAACATCTCCTTCTCCTTCCGCGGCAACGACCCTATCCGGGAGGCAATGCACGCCGCCTTCCTGTACCACGCCATCCAGGCGGGCCTGGACATGGGCATCGTCAACGCGGGGCAGCTGGCGATCTACGAGGACATCGAACCTGATACGCTGGCCATGGTGGAAGACGTCCTGCTGAACCGCCGGCCCGACGCCACCGAACGGCTGCTGGAATTCGCGGCATCGCGTAAAGGAGACGTGTCCGAACGGGCGCGCAGGGACGAGGACTGGCGCAACGACAGCCTGGAAGAACGTATATCCCACGCGCTGGTCAGCGGTATCGCCGACTACGTGGAAGAGGACATGGACGAAGCCCTGCAACGCTACGACCGTCCGCTGCACATCATCGAGGGACCCCTGATGGCCGGGATGTCCATCGTCGGCGATCTCTTCCAGGAGGGGAAGATGTTCCTGCCCCAGGTGGTCAAGAGCGCGCGGGTCATGAAAAAGGCCGTGGCCCACCTGGTACCGCACATGGAGGCCGAACACGGTGAAGGCGGGGAGAGACAGTACCAGGGGACCATCCTCCTGGCCACGGTGAAGGGGGACGTGCACGACATCGGGAAGAACATCGTGGGCGTGGTGCTCGGGTGCAACAACTACCGCATCATCGACCTGGGCGTCATGGTCCCGGCGGAGAAGATCATCGGTACGGCCGTGGAAGAAGGCGTCGACCTCATCGGACTGAGCGGGCTGATCACCCCTTCCCTCCACGAGATGATCCACGTGGCCCGTGAGATCGAGCGCAATGGCTTCGAACTGCCCCTGCTCATCGGCGGCGCCACGACGAGCCGCCGGCACACGGCGATCAAGATCGAGCCGGCCTATCACGGACCGACCGTGCACGTGACGGACGCGTCGCGGGCCGTGGAAGTCGTCGGCAGCCTCCTCAGCGACGAGTTGAGATCCGACTACGCCGGGCGGGTCCGGGAGGACTACAGGAAGATCCGGGATACTTACGAATGCCGCACGCCGCGCGCGCCCCTCGTACCCTTCGCCGAGGCGAGCGAGCGGCGGCCCGTCCTCGAATGGTCTGCAGCGACCATCGCGGTACCCGAATTCTCCGGGGTCCGCGTCGACGACGACCATCCGCTGGAGGAACTCGTACCCTTTATCGACTGGACACCCTTCTTCGGTGCGTGGGAATTAAGGGGACGTTATCCCGCCCTCCTGGAGGACGAGAAGGTCGGCGAGGAGGCGCGGAAGCTCTTTGAAGACGCGAGAAACCTGCTGGATGAGATCGTGGATGAAGGATTGCTGCGGGCCCGGTCCGCGTGGGGATTCTTCCCCGCCCATTCCACCGGAAACGACATCGTGCTGTTCGATGACGCCGCGCGGTCGGAGACTCTCGCGACCTTTCCCATGCTGCGCCAGCAAAGGCCCCGGTCGGTGGACGGGCCCTGCCTCGCGCTCTCCGATTTCGTGGGCCCCGAGGGCACAGAGGACTATATCGGCGCCTTCGCGGTTACCGCCGGCATCGGTCTCGACGAATTGGTCAGGCGGTACGAGGCAGATCACGACGACTACCGCGCCATCATGGTCAAGGCGCTCGCCGACCGGCTGGCCGAAGCATTTGCGGAACAAACCCATCTAAGGGCGCGCCGCGCCTGGGGTTACGGGCGCAACGAGGACCTCTCGGGAGAAGACCTGATCCGGGAGGACTACCGCGGGATCCGGCCGGCGCCAGGGTATCCGGCCTGCCCCGATCACACCGAAAAACGCCGGCTCTTCGACCTGCTGCGGGCCGAGGAAAGGATCGGCGTTTCGTTGACCGAAAGCTACGCCATGGACCCGCCGCCGTCCGTGGCCGGTCTGTACTTCGGCCATCCCGAGACCCGGTATTTCAACGTGGGGAAGATCGGACGCGACCAGGTGGTGGACTACGCCCGCCGCAAGCGGATGACCGTCGAATCCATCGAACGGTGGCTTGCGCCCAACCTGGATTACGAACCCGTGGATGGCACCACGGAGATTTCATCGAAGCATTGTTGCTGTGTTAACTAACCTGCAGCCTGTTATCCCGCCGTAGACCGCAGCGAATTGCCAATCGCTCTGGCATATTTTCCTAGGGTTGACAACCGGATGTCTTCCGCAAGATCTCCGTTAGGCTTCCGGCCACGAATCTCACGACGTGGGTTCCCATAGTTCGATCGCGTTTCCTTCGGGGTCATGTATGCGGGCGAAGCGACCGATGCCCTCCATTTCGATTTCGTGGCTGACCTCGATATCCGTGGACTTCAGTTGCGTGATCATCGCATCCAAATCAGCCACGCGGAAATTCAGCATGAATGACTTATCCGGCGCGAAATAGTCCGTGTCAGCATCGAAGGGTGAGAAAACCGTCACACCGGACTCGGTTACCCATGGCGCCATCTCCATGTCTGTCGGAGCGGGATTGATGCCAAGATGATCCAGATACCATTTCGCAAGTCCTTCTGCGTCCTTTGCCCGAAAGAAGAACCCGCCGAATCCCTGAACTCTTTGCACGCTTCGTCCTTTCGATGATGGTCAGGCCGACATCTTCTTTTCTCGCCGACTATCTGCTTAACACCGCCGTGCCCCACGTACTGGGGTCCACGTGCACGCGCAGGTCCCGCCCGGCGCTCCACCACTGGGCGGGGTACTCCGAATTGTTGAGGAAATAGGTAAAACCCAGGCGAGGAAACTCTTCCGGGTCGTATCCGCTGAGCGTTTCGGTCGGGAGGCACACCTCCAGGGTGTAACCGCGGTCCGTGATCAGGGACGCGATGGGAAGCGCTTCCGGTTCCGGCATGTTCCAACTCTCGCGGGCGCGGTCGACCTGCGAGGGCTTGACCACGGGCCGGTCCCCGCGGTCGCCGCCCCCGGTGGGGAGGCAATTGAACTGGTGGCAGTACCTTCCCGCCCGCCTGGCGGTCTTCACGTCGCGCGTGTCCAGCCAGATCTGGAAGCTGTCTCCGGTCCAGTGCCTTCCGTAGTGGGACTGGACCGGTTTACGCTTGCGCACGTCCACGGCGAAGTACAGGCCCTCGTCGTTCCAGGCCATGTAGACGTCCGCGGCTTTCGGCCGGTTCTCCAGGAATCCCAGGTCGGGTACCAGGTAATCGGTATCCCAGTCGTCCAGGACGCCGTTGATCCGGGGCGCCTGCTCGCGGTATCTGCACTGGAAGGCGTAGGCGAAGTAGACTCGGTTGGGAATGTCCAGCGGCATGGGCAGTAATCGGATCGGAAAGCGGTCAGCGGTTGTATACCGTACCTTCCAGGTCGAGCAGAAACGCCTTGACCTCCGGCCGGCCGCCGTAGCCTCCCAGGCGTCCGTCACTGGTGATCACGCGGTGGCAGGGAACCAGGAGGCCGATGTCGTTACTGCTGTTGGCCTGGCCCACCGCCCGGGCGGCCCTGGGCCTGCGAACCTGCTCGGCCACCCATTTGTAGGAACGCCACTGCCCGTATGGAATGGCCTGTTGCGCGGTCCAGACCTGCCGGGTAAAGGACGTGCCCCGCAGGAAATCAATCGGAAGGTCGAAATCCTTCAAGTTACCTTTAAAATACCGCGTGATCTGGTCTTCGACCGAGGCAAGCAGTCCGTCGTCCGGGACGAAGGCGAGTTCCGCGTCGAAACGGTTCAGCATGTCCGTAGCGAACGCCTCGTCCGTGACACCGGAGGTAACGCGGCATACGCCCGCGTCACTGGCCGCTGCGTACATGGGGCCGAGCGGCGTGGGGAAGACCGTGTATTTCAATACGTGCTTCAACGGGTCTGGACTATCCTACAATGGCGCGGTCCCGCAGGCCCTGGGCCAGCGCCCGCGCAATGACCTCGCTGCCTTCGATGGTGGGGTGCCAGGTATCGGCGAAGTACCGTTCGCGTTCACCGTCCATCTCGGTAAAAGCGGCGTTGAGATCGATGAGGTCCGTATCCTCTTCCATGGCCAGCCGGCGGATCGAGGCATCGTAGATATCGTAGAGTTGCCTGAGGCGGTCGAGATCTCCCCGGGCTACGAAGGACGGATACCGCATCTTGTCGAGGCATTGCATGGACATCTCCGCGCCGTTACGGGATATGAGCGTCGGCAGGGTCGTCAGGACGACACGGGTCCGGTCGCTCTTCGCCGTCTGGATGAGGCGGCGCATATTGTATTCGTAGTTCTCCGGGAGGAAGTCCTCGAGGTCGAAGGAGCCGATGGGCGGCGGCGTGTTCAGTTCCAGGATCTCCTTGGCCTCGTCCAGCAGCCTCAGGCCCGTGTTGCCGCCGTTGCCGTAGTGCCAGTAGGACTGGGTCTTCCTGCGCATGTCGGGATAGTGCTTCGGGTTCCCCAGCCACATGTCGTTCCAGCCGATATAGACGATCAGGATGTCCGGATCGAAAGCCATGAGCCTGGGAAGGCGCAACTGGGCGTTGATGGACGCGTGGTCGTCCACGCCGGCGTTGATCACCTGGTGATCGCGCTCCAGGTCCATCTGCGCCAGCTGCCGTTCCAACTGGTAGGGATAGGGTGAATCATCCCCGGGCGCGCCGAAGGTGCAGGAGTCGCCGAGACACATGATACGGACGGCTTCGGGATCCTTCCGCCTCGGAAAGTCCGTTCCCCGGAACCCGTAGTCGTTGATCCGGATGCCGGCCACGCTGTACCCCGGCATCAGTTCCCAGCCGCTCCGGTTGTGAAACACGATGTAGGGATGGGCGCCGTCGTATTCTTCGTGGAACCAGCGGTCCCTGTTGTACGCGTGATCCTGCCGTCGAAGGTAGAACTCCGCACCCACGAGGGCGCTCACCGCGGCGCCGGCCATGGCGGCAAATGCGTAACGCTTCATTCCCGTTCTCCGGCTGTCAGGCATCCTGTTCCGGCCGAATGGACCGGTCGTCCTGCAAACATCTTCCCAATCCACGTTGCCGTCGCACTCCCCCTGAATCTAAGGGCACACAGGCCGAAATCGCAAGTGAAAACGCGTACCCGGTTTTGTTTGACGACAACGCCTTCGTTCCCTGTATAACCATTAGTGAAAGACCTTGACGGTGACCGGAGTGACTTCCATATTCATAGGGTGGTTCCCTACCAGATTACCACAGAACACCGGCCTTGCCGGTTCCGGTTCTCGTGATTACTCGCCAGCCGGATGCTGTCGTCAGCACTTCGTCCGTTCCGGCTGGCTTTAATTTGATGGCATAAATACGTAGAAGAGGAGGTCCCATGGCTGATCGACACGATGAAGCCAGGCCCGATGAATCGTCCCATTCCGAAACGAAATCGGGGACCCGGTTCACGCGCCGTGGTTTTCTCAAGGGCGCGGGCGCAGGTGCGGTGACGGCTGCCGTAGCGCCGGCCATCCTGGTTTCGGAAGCCGGGACGGCGGCCGCCCAGGAAGCCGAGGGCGTCATGTCGGCGACCATATCGCTCGACGTGAACGGCGAGTCGCACAACGCCTTAGTGGAAGCACGCACGACCCTGGCCGACGCGCTGCGGGACCGGCTGGAGATCACCGGTCCCAAGGTGGTCTGCGACAAGGGCGAATGCGGGGCCTGCACCGTGGAGATGGACGGAAAGCTCGTCTTCAGTTGCATGACGCTGGCCATGGACGCCCAGGGCCGGAAGATCGAGACCGTCGAAGGCATGGCGGACGGCGACAGTCTGCATCCCATCCAGGAAGCCTTTGTCGAGAAGGACGCCCTGATGTGCGGATTCTGCACACCGGGGTTCCTGATGTCCTCCAAGTCATTGCTGGACGCCAACGACAACCCGACGCCGGAAGAGGTCCGGGAGGGTCTGTCCGGCAACATCTGTCGCTGCGGCACCTATCCCCACGTGTTCGAGGCCGTGATGAGCGCCGCCGAAAAGATGCGGAAGGGAGGGTGAGCCGATGCAGCAGAAGATGAAGACGGTCACGATCACCATCCAGGAAGACGGTGAACCCAGAGAAATAGAGATTCAGGTCCCCGATACCGGCGAAGGCGGCTGGGGAGACCTCTCGAAGAACAAGTACATCAACAAGCCCCACACCCGCGTGGACGCGGTCGACAAGGTCACCGGACGCGCCAAGTACACCGCCGACATCAAGTTGCCCGGCCTGCTCTACGGTCGCATCCTGCGGTCGGCCCACCCTCGTGCCCGGATCAACCGCATCGACGCCACCCGGGCGATGGCGCTGCCCGGCGTGAGCGTGGTGGTGCTTCCCAGCGACGACCCCGAGGTCTTCTCGCGGGAGTGCCGGTTCGCCGGACAGGAAATCGCGGCCGTGGCGGCGACGACGCCGGAGGTCGCCGAAGACGCGCTCCACGCTATCGACGTGGATTACGAGGTGCTGCCCTTCGTCGTGGACGAAGACGCGGCGCGGGACCCGGACGCGGCCCAGGTGCACAGTGACCGCGGAAACGTGGGCGAGCCCAGGGTCGGTGAGCAGGGCGACATCGCCGCGGGATTCGCCCAGGCCGACGTGACCCTCGAGGCCACCTACCGGTGCCAGGTGCAGTCCCACATCGCGCTGGAGACCCACGGCAACGTGTGCCAGTGGGAAGGCGACAAGCTGACGGTCTGGGCCTCCACCCAGGGCGTATTCAGCGTGCGCGGCGAACTGGCCGGGCATTTCGGCATCCCCGAAACGAACGTCCGCGTGATCACTGAATTCATGGGCGGCGGGTTCGGCGCCAAGTTCGGCGCTCGTAAAGAGGGCGTGATCTGCGCACTACTCGCCCGGAAGGCCGGGGCGCCCGTTAAGCTGATGCTGACGCGCAAGGAAGAGCACCTGGCCACCGGAAACCGGCCCTCCGCCGTGCAGCACGTGAAGCTGGGCGCGACGAGCGATGGCAAGCTGGTCGCCTACGAACGGAGCAACTACGGCACGCCGGGCGTCGCCGGCAGCGCCAACATACCCGGGGCGCCGTACCTGTACGAGATCCCCAATTACCGCATCGAACAGACGAGCGTGTTCACCAACGCCGGGCCGATGGCCGCCCAGCGCGCGCCGGGACATCCCCAGGCGGCCTTCGCCATGGAGTCCATGATGGACGAGATGGCCGAGGCGCTGGGCATGGACCCCATCGACATCCGCCAGATGAACGATCCGAATGAAGCGCGGCGCAACATGGTGGCCATGGGTGCGGAGCACATCGGATGGAAGACCCGCCGGAGCGCCACGCCCAATTCGCAGACCGGCCGGATCAAGACCGGCATGGGCGTGGGATCGGCCCGGTGGGGCGGCGGCGGTGGAAGGACGCAGGCCGAGTGTACCATCAATCCCGATGGGAGCGTGCAGGTGAAGTGCGGCACGCAGGACATCGGGACCGGGACGCTCACCCTGGTGCACATGGTCGCGGCGGAAGAGTTCGGGTTGAAGATGGAGGACATTTCCGTCGGCATCGGCGACACGAACTACCCTTATTCAGGCGGTAGCGGCGGAAGCACCACGGCCGCGTCGGTATCACCCGCCATCAAGGGTACGACGATGCTGGCGAAACTCGAGCTGTTCAAGAAGATCGCGCCTAACTTCGGCGTGGAACCCGGTGAACTCGTAGCCTCGGACGGGAATGTGTTCGTCGGGAGCGATCCTTCCAAGAGCATGACCTGGCAACAGGCCACGGCCCAGCTCGGGGACGAGCCCATCTTCTTCCACGGCCAGTGGCTGCCCGGCTACTCGGACAGCGGCGTGCCCGGCGTGCACTTCGTCGAGGTCAGCGTCGACACCGAGACCGGCCTGGTGAAGGTCGACCGGGTCGTGGCCGTCCACAACAGCGGCATGATCCTGAACCCGCTCACCTGGGCGAGCCAGGTAAACGGCGGCGTCCTGATGGGGATTGGATACGGCATGTACGAGAACCGCATCATGGATCCCGCGACGGGCTTCATGGTCAACGCCAACCTGGAAGACTACAAGCTCATGGGCTCCACGGACATCCCCGAAATCGAAATCCTCAGGTACGACGAACCGGAACGGGGCGTCATCGGCATCGGCGAACCCGCGACGATCCCGACCCCCGGCGCGATCGCCAACGCCATCTACAACGCCTGCGGCGCCCGCATTCGGGACATGCCGTTTACCCCCGACAAAGTGCTCAGCGCACTGGCCGCAGTGAAGGAGGGCTGACTCATGCAGAACTTTTCCTACGTCAATGCGACGTCGATAGAGCAGGTGCCTTCCCTTCTGGGCCGTAGCTGGGACGACGCGGTGGTCATGGCAGGCGGTACGGACCTGGTCGGCGAGATGAAGGACTACGCCGCCGTCCCGAAACGGGTGGTCAACCTCAAGTCCATCGAGGGGCTGGACTACATCCGGCAGGACGACGCCGGACTGCGTGTCGGCGCGCTGACCACGCTGACGGACGTTATGGAAAACGACGCCGTGTCGCTGGAACTGCCGGTGCTTCACCAGGCGGTATCCGTCATCGCCTCGCCGCAGATCCGCAACATGGGCACGCTTGCGGGGAATATCCTGCAGCGGCCGCGTTGCTGGTACTACCGCAGCGAGGATTTCCCCTGTCTCAAGAAGGGCGGGGCGAGGTGCTACGCGGTGGGCGGGGTCAATACCTACCACGCGATCTTCGGGTCCGGACCGAGTTACATCGTCCATCCCTCCGACGCGGCCCCCGCGCTCATGGCCCTGGGCGCCACGGTGAATATCCATGGCCCCCGCGGCGGGAACGAAGTCGCCATGGACGATTTCTTCACCATGCCCGAAATGAACATCCGGCGGGAGAACATCCTTCGGCCCAACGAGATCGTGACGGAAATCACGATCCCGAAGCCGGAGGCGAACAGCCGGGGCATGTTCCTCAAGGTGCGGGAGCGGGAATCCATCGATTTCGCTCTGGTTAGCCTGGCCGCGCAAATGACCGTGGTGAACGGGACCTGCGAACGGGCCAGCCTCGTACTGGGCGGCGTGGCGCCTATTCCGTGGCGCGCCCTCGAGGCGGAAGATTACCTCCGGGGCCGCAGGATCACGGAAGCCCGGGCGGAAAGCGCCGCGGAGGCCGCGGTGGAAGACGCCGCGCCCATGCCGCACAACGGTTACAAGGTGGAGATCGCGAAGAATCTCGTAAAACAGGCCGTTCTGGCCCTGGCGGCGTAGGCAGCCCCAACGTCGCAAGCAAGGAGTCTATCATGGCACAACCCGTATGCCGGTACCTGAGGACGAAATCGTTCTACACGGCGGAGAAGAACGACACGACCCTTACCGAGGAAAAACCCGGCCGCTCGTTCTGGTGCGTCCGTTCCGTGTCGGGCATCGGTCCCGACGACAAGGTCGTGGGACCCACGGAATGCGACGCCAACCGCACCTGCTTCGAAACCGTCGACGTGCGGTTCGTGTAAGGAGACGTCCGGCTTGAACGACTATGTCCATCGCGAGCTCCTGCCCCTGGGGGAGGACTCGACCCCGTACCGTCTGCTCACCAGCGATCACGTCTCATCGGGCACATTCGAAGGCAGGGACATTCTCAAGGTCGACACGGACGGCCTGATCCTGCTCGCGGACCAGGCCATCCGCGATAGTTCCCACCTGCTACGTCCCGAACACCTCGCCCAGTTGCGCAAGATCCTCGACGATCCGGAAGCGTCCGACAACGACCGTTTCGTCGCCATGGAGATGCTGAAGAACGCCAACATCTCCGCCGGCGGCATCCTGCCCATGTGCCAGGACACGGGAACGATCATCGTAACGGGCAAGAAGGGCAACCGCGTCTGGACGGAAGGCGACGACGAGTCCGCCCTTTCGCAGGGCACCATGAACGCCTTCCTCAGCACCAACCTGCGGTACAGCCAGCAGGCGCCGCTCGATATGTTCACGGAGACGAACACGCGGACCAACCTGCCCGCCCAGATCGAGATCTACGCGGACCGGGGGGACGAGTACAAGTTGATGTTCATGACCAAGGGCGGTGGGTCGGCGAACAAGAGCTTCCTATTCCAGGAGACCCGGGCGCTGCTGAACGAGGACCGGTTCCTTGATTTCGTCGACGAGAAGCTGCGCATGCTGGGCACGGCGGCCTGTCCGCCATACCACCTGGCCATCGTGGTGGGCGGCACCTCCGCAGAATACACGCTGAAAACGGCCAAGCTGGCGAGCGCGCGCTTCCTGGACACCCTGCCGACCGAGGGAAACGAGTACGGACAGGCCTTCCGCGACCTCGACATGGAAGCGAGGGTGCTGAAGATGAGCCAGGAAATCGGCATCGGCGCGCAGTTCGGCGGGAAATACTTCTGCCACGACGTGCGGGTAGTCCGCATGCCCCGGCACGGCGCTTCGTGTCCGGTGGGCATTGCCGTTTCCTGCGCCGCCGACCGGCAGATCCTGTCGAAGATCACCCGGGACGGGATCTTCCTGGAGCAGCTGGAGACCGAGCCGTCCAAATACCTGCCGGAGATCGCGGACGAGACCCTGGGCGGCGATGTGGTGGAAATCGACCTGAACCGGCCCATGGCCGAGGTCCGCGCCACCCTCAGCAGCTACCCGGTCGCCACGCGCCTGTCCCTGACGGGTCCCATGATCGTCGCCCGGGACATCGCCCATGCCCGGCTCAAGGAGCGGCTCGACGGCGGCGAGGAACTGCCGCAGTACTTCAAGGACCTTTGCGTCTACTACGCGGGGCCGGCCAAGACGCCGGAAGGATATGCCTCGGGCTCCTTCGGGCCGACGACGGCGGGCCGCATGGACACCTACGTGGACCAGTTCCAGGCGGCCGGCGGCAGCATGGTCATGCTCGCCAAGGGCAACCGGTCCGTCCAGGTCACCAACGCCTGCAAGAAGCACGGAGGGTTTTATCTCGGGTCCATCGGGGGGCCGGCCGCACGGCTGGCCAAGGATTCCATCCGGGAGGTCTCGATGGTGGAGTACCCCGAACTGGGCATGGAGGCCATCTGGCGCATCCAGGTGGAGAAATTCCCCGCCTTCATCGTGGTGGACGACAAGGGCAACGACTTCTTTTCAGGGTTCATGCGCCGGAACTGACCTGGCGCGTCATACTGTAGGCCGCGGCAAGCTCCGGTACAGACGGCGCTCCGGTGCGGCCACGCACCACGGCCTCCCTCGGCTTTATCTCAATACATCTATTCTGTGAGTTCAATTTCAAGGTGGGTCTCGGGCATGCTGCCGTCCGCCAGGACCAGCGGTTGCCAGGTCCACGTGGCCTGCCAGCGTTGGCCGCGCTGGTCGATCACCTGCCGGCGCAATAGGCTGATACGCCATACGTCTCCCGGAGCGGGTGCGACTTGCCCAGTGGTCCGATCGTAGGACGGCCCGGAAGCCTGCCCATCGGCCAGCCATTTCAAGCCTGCCCACGGCAGGGCCAACTCCACGGTCCAGCCCCGGTCGACCCGGTCCCTTCTGCCTGGTTCGCCGTCCACTTTCACCCCGGCCCGCAACCCGGGCATGCGCCAGTCCGAGAAGGCCCAGCGCATGGCGCGGATGTCGGTCCGCGTGTGCCCGCCCAGTACCTCGGGCTGGTGGACCGCCAGGTCGAATTCAGGCACGTGGAACCGGTCGTCATCCCGGTGGGCCTCCTTCCAGATGTAGCACATCTCCGAGGTGGCGCCCAGCGGATTCACGGCAAGGTCGTAGTACGCGCCGTGACCGGTGATCAGCACACCCACGTGGCTGTCCTCCCGTACCTCGTGAGCGGAGTCCTCCTGGGTGGCCTGAATATCGCGATCCTCCAGCCAGAAACCGATGTAGAGGCACTCGTCGTCCCAGGCCATAGCCGCCGTGGTATCGAACAGGGCACGGGTGCCCGAGTGATCGCTGAACAAAGGAGATCGCTCCGCTAGCGACCACGTTTCCTTGCCCAGGTCGCCGTCCACAACCAGGTCTCCTCGCGTCTTCCGGCACCGGTATCGAAAGGGCCGCCCGGACTGCGCGTTACCGATGACGCCTTCCTGGACCACGCGATTAACCGGTTCATCGCTCGTCGCCTGTGGTGCGCCGCCTGGCACCTGAAGTTCGCTACTTGTCGATCGCCCCTCGCTCTCACCCACCGTTTTTTCGGAGAAATGGATTACGCTGAAGCGATCGGGAATGTGCGAATCGTAGATCCCGTGGCTGTTCCAGGCCCATCCCGGACACGTCCTGTAACCGCCTTCGTCGATCCACTGGAATCGCGAGAAATCCATGCGCCAGATATCTCCTTCCCTCGCCGGCAGCGAGCGCCCGTCCGCCAGGTGCTTCAGGCCCTGCCAGGGGAAGGCGATCTCGGCCGTCCATCCCCGGTCCCGGTCGGTCGAGTCATTGATGGTGCCGTCCACGTGCACCGCCCACTTCAAGCCCGGCAGGTCCCACTGGCGGAACGCCCATCGGCGGCCACGCGGATGGGCGTGGCCGGTCTTGATTCCCCCGAGCGTATCCACCAGGTCGGTGCCCTGGAGGTCGAATTCGGGATGCGCGCCGAATCCGGCCTCCACGTAGGCGTTCTGCCACACGTAGAACCGTTCCATGATCGTGCCCAGGGGGTTCATTTCGAATTCATAGTAACTGTCTCTCCCGGCGATGAAGACCTCCACGTCGTTCTCCTCGCAGATCATGGAATCGCGCTCCGTGTACGTCGCCCGCACGTCTGGGTCCTCCACCCAGAAGCCCACGTACAGGCAGTCGTCGTCCCAGAGCACCGCGGCCCGCGTGTCGAACAGCCCCGGCCGGCCCGGCTCCTCCAGGTCCTCGAAGCGCGGCGAACGGACGGCGTGTTGCCACGAAGCCTCGTCGAGCCGACCGTCCACCACGATGGGACCGATGGTGCGACACGCGTTGTAGTGCTTCAACCCTTCTTCCGAATAGCCCCAGTCACTGGTCATGCGCTTGATCTCCAAAATGTTCTAATCCCTTGACACTCCTCGGACATATCCGTCCGCCTACGCCTCCCACGGCACTACCAGCCCGAATTTCGCGGCGACCTCGATGAGTTTGTCCCGGGTCCCAGGTGGCAACGGAATCCCATGCTCGATGCGCTCCCGGTGGACGAGTTCCTCCGGTTCGCCCGGCACGAAGAGTTCGTCGACCCCTTCAACGCGCGGCAGGCCCTTCATGGCCGAGACGAGCTCATCGATCTGCGTGCGGTAGGTGTCCGGATCGGTGAACGCCGCGATATCGATGGCGCCGATGAAGCTGTTCTGCACGCCGGGTCGGGCGCCGGGTCCCGTGATGGCGGCCGTCAACAGGGGATTGCCGACCATCAGGCTCGACAGGCACTCGAAGATGAGGGCCAGTCCATACCCCTTGTAGCCGGCCGCGGGCTGCAGGAACCGGGCTTTGCGGGGATCCGTCGTCGGATGTCCGTTTCCGTCCAGCGCCCACGTGTCGGGAATGGACTCGCCCCGGTCCACGGCCACGTCCAGTTTGCCGAAGGCGGCCACGCTCGTGGCCATGTCCAGGGATATGGCACGACCGTCGCTGCCCGGTACGGCGATGGCGATCGGACTGTTGTGCACCCCCGGGGCCCGCGCGCCCGGAGGCGCCATGTTCGGCGGATTGCAGACGGAAGCGATACCGGCCATGTTCTCCCGGGCGGCCATCTGCGCGTAATATGCCATGGCGCCCTGGTGGGTCGTGTTTCTGATCAGCACCCATCCGATACCCGCCTCGCGGGCCTTCTCGACAGCCTGGTTCATGGCGTAGGTCGTGACCACCGGTCCGAAGGCGCGATCAGCCTCGATGAGCATCGTGGCGGGCGTCTCCCTTTCGATCCGGATATTCGGCCGGGGATTGTAGTGTCCGGCTTCCACCGAGTGGACATATCCGTTGACCCGCTGGACGCCATGGGAGTCCACCCCCCGCAGGTTCGCCCATACCAGCACTTCGGCTTCGATGGCCGCGTCTGAAGGCGTCAGGCCGACCTGCTCGAATACCGCCGCCGTGAAAGCCCGCAGTTTCTCCCCATCCACACGGATGTCCGCCATGAGACTCCTTTCCGATCGGTGTCGCTGCAACGCCTTGCGGTCTCCCGGATCACGGTGCCGGACATCTGCATCCGCGTCATGAAGCACCGCGAGACCGTGTCGCCGCAACCGCCTGGGTATCATCAGACTGGCGTAAGATAGATGGGTGGATCGCGCCGCGCCAGAGGTTACTTACTCCCTGGAGATCCGGGCGATCGGATTCGCACACGGCATCGAATCGGGACCCAGGCAACCGGGGCGTCCTGGTCACTATCTTCGTCGTTGACAAAGCCCACGATGGTCGGTAAAGTTCCCATGCATTCGGAGCGCAGCGATATTCGTCAGATACGCCATTATCATGATCCTGATCCAGATATTACGGATATACCTGGTCCTCATCATCGTCCGCGCGATCATGTCCTGGTTCAACCCGGACCCGGCCTCGCCGCTCGTACGTCTGCTGACGTGGCTGACGGAACCGGTCCTGTTGCCCTTCAGGCGGATCATTCCACCCATTCCCGTTCCAAAGACGAACGTTCGGATCGACCTGGCCCCGGTCTTCGTGCTGTTGATCGGCGGCTGGTTGTTAACCAAGCTGCGTTACTGACCATGACCGAAACAAGCCACCCCTGACGGAGATAAACCACCCATGATCGTCGTGGGACTCGAGACATCTTCCACGATCGCCGGGATCGCCGTGATCCGGGACCGCAAGGTGATGGCCGAAGCGTCGCAGGAACTGGGCGGCGTGCATGCTGAAAAGCTGCCCGGAATGCTGGAACGTATCATGGACGACCTGGACGTGCAGTGGCCGGAAGTGGAAGGATTCGCGATCTCGATCGGTCCTGGATCCTATACCGGACTGCGGGTAGGATTAAGCCTGGTCAAGGGCCTTGCCTACGTGACGAAGCGGCCGGTCGCCGCCGTGCCCACGCTCGACGCCATCGCCTTCCAGGCGCCCTGGTGCAGGTATCCCGTCCACGTGCTGACCGACGCCCGCAGGGGTCAGGTCTACGAAGCCCGCTACGATACGTCTGGAGGTCGGCCCGAGCGGCAGTCCGAATTCAGGGTGGGGCCGCTCGAAGACGTGTTGGCATCCATCGAGAACAAAGTGTTGCTCGTCGGCAGCGGTGTCGACGCGTACCAACCGGACATCGTCGCCATTCTCGGTGCACGGGCCTGCTTCCCGCCCGCGGGCACGGGTCGGCTGATGGCCTCCTCGACAGCGTTCCTCGGCCTGGACCGCCTCAAGCGGGGCGAGCAGTTCGATCTGAACGCGCTCGAACCCCTGTACCTGCGAAAAACCGACTTCGCCCGGCAGCCGCCGTCCCGGCTCGAACAGACCGAACAGACGCCACCGGCTGATGCTTCCCCTGCCCCACCTGGCCCGAGTGGCCGGGCCAAAACCTCCTCTGAATGACCCATGTCCGAGGCGAAACCCTTCGTCATAGGGGAAATGGACCGTTCACACCTCCCCCAGGTCCTGGAAATCGAGCGGGCGTGCTATCCAGCGCCCTGGTCAGAATCCGCCTTTCACCATGAAATGACATCGGGGTCATCCGTCGCTCTGGTCGCAATGGATGGGGAGTCGGTCGCGGGCTTCCTGGTGGGGTGGATCGCTGCCGACCAGGTGCACGTCGCCAACATTGCCGTAGCCGCCGGGTATCGGCGCCGAGGTGTCGGAACCGTGATGATGCTGCGGCTTATCGAGGAGGCGGTCCGACGGGGGTGCACTTCCTCCAGCCTGGAAGTGCGCGAGTCGAACCTGGCGGCCCGGTCGATGTACGGCCGGTTGGGATACCACGCGGTGGCCCTGAGGAAGTCCTACTATTCGAGTCCTGCCGAAGACGCCGTGGTCATGGTGAAAAACCTGGAGGAATAAGACTGGGCTTCGGCGCTATCGAAAGGCATTGACGCCGCCCGTCACCAGCTTCTTCAGCACCGTAGACGCGGATCGACCGATCTGTTCCGTGGAAGCGTGGTCGCGGTAGACGCGGCTGCCGCCCTCGGCGATCCTGCGCAACAGTTCGCGGTCCCCGTGCAACCGGCGGATGGCTTCGGCGAGCGCATCCGGGTCTCCGCGCCTGCACAGCAGGGCGCTTTCCCCGTCGGCCAGAAGTTCACGGACAGCCGGTGAGTCCGCCGTGATGACCGCCTTTCCCGCCGAGAGGGCCACGAACACCTTGCCCGGAATCACGCGGACTGCTTTGTCCGACGTACCGAAAATTCCGAGACACACGCCCCATCCCTGCAGGAACCGGTGCAACTGCTCGTAGGGTATCCAGTCCGTGAAGCGTACGTTCTCCAGGTTCAGTCTCCGCGCGGTTTCGTGTATTTCATCCGTCAGTTGACCCGACCCGACGAAGTGAAATTCGATATCCGGAACGTCCTTCAGGCGGTTCGCCGCTTCCAGCATGAACGGCAAGCCGTGCAGCGGTATGAACTTGCCGACGAACATGACCCTGAAAGGCGTGTCCTCCGAGGGCGGGCCTTCGTCAGGCGTGTCCTCCGTAGGCGTGCCTATAGCGGGCGGGCTACCATAAGCATCCGGATCGCTCACACCCTCTCCGTTCACACCCTCCAGCGCGTCCGGGTCCACGGCGCCGACGAATACCCGGGCAAACCGCTGCCGCGGCAGGTTGAATGCCTGCACGAAGTAGTCTATATGGGCTTCCGTGTCGAGCAGCACGAGGTCCGACCTCCCACAGGTCTGTCGATCCAGCCAGCGCAGAAAACGGCTCATGAGCGTGCCTTCCGCAATGGACCGGCGGTCATCGACGAGGGTATCGTAAAGGGAGATCAACGGGCTGAAGACGAGGGGCCGGCGCGGAAACCGGGTGAGCAGCCAGGCCAGCGGCATATCGAAATGACCGATGTATCCGACCAGCATGACCTCGTAACGGCCGACTGTGAAGACATACTTGAGCAACAGCCGGAGGCAGGCCAGCTTCAGCTCGACCGCGCGCAGGACAAGCGAGAACGGACCCAGGTACCGGCCGGTCTTGTCCCTTTCCTTCTCCCAGAGGGGCACATGGCATTCCAGCACCTGCCAGCCGGCCCGCTTCAGGCCTTCGGCGAGCGTCCGGTTACGCGGATAGTCGCGTTCGTAGGTGCCGAAGAAACAAATCCGGCCGCGCGGGGTGGGGGTCATGACCTCATCCCAGCCGCTCCCGGACAGCGTAGTCTTCCGTGCGCCGGGCCTGGTGGGCGATCATTTCGGCGATCAGCCCCATGGAGACCAACTGGATGCCGAGGACCATGAGGAATACGGAGAACAGCAGCAGGGGACGGGTCCCGATCCCGACGCCGGTCAGCCAGAGCCAGGTCAGGTAGAGCGCGATGCCCACGCCGACGACGAAGGACAATAGGCCGAAGGAGCCGAAGAGGTGGAGCGGCCGCCGGGTGTAGTTCGACACGAAATACACGGTCAGCAGGTCGAAGAAACCGTGGGTGAACCGTCCCAGGCCGAACTTGCTGTGGCCGTGTTTCCTGGGATGATGCAGCACCGGCGTTTCCGTCACGCGGAAACCGGCCCAGTGCGCCAGTACCGGCAGATAGCGGTGGAGTTCGCCGTAGACGGGAATAGTCTCCACGACGGCACGGCGATAGGCTTTCAGTCCGCAGTTGAAATCATGCAGCCTCAGGCCGCTGACGATCCCCGTGACCCGGTTGAACAGCTTTGAAGGGATGCGCTTGGACAGCGGGTCCTTCCGCGTTTTCTTCCAGCCGGACACCAGGTCGAATCCCTCGTCCAGCAGGTCGACCATGGCGGGCACTTCCGCGGGATCGTCCTGCAGGTCTCCGTCCATGGTCACAACGACCTCGCCGCGGCTCGCTTCGAAGCCGACGGCCAGCGCCGCGGACTTTCCGTAGTTGCGGCGGAACCGGATGGCCCTCACCCGGTCGTCGGCCTCACGAAGCCGGCGCAATTCGTCGAAGGACCCATCCCGGCTTCCGTCGTCGATATAGAGCACCTCGAAGGACTTTCCCGACGCCTCGAGGGCCGCCACGATACGCTCGTGGAGCTCCCGAAGGCTCTCCGCCTCGTTGAACAGGGGAATCACGACGGTAATGTCCATCTACTCCTCCCTGTCATCCGCTTTCGCCGGTTCGTCACGCGGCATCGGTGTTTTCCCCCATGGAACGCCGGATCACCTGCAGCGTCTGCCGGGCCGTGTTCTCCCAGGTGTAGAGCCTGCTCCTCGCCACGGCGTTTTTAGCAAGCCGTTCACACTTCTCCCGGTCGCGAAGCAAATCGATCAACGCACGCGCCATGGCCTCCCGGTCCCCGGGCGGGACCAGCACGCCCGTTTCCCCGTCGACTACGGCGTCCCGGAGTCCGGGCACCCGCGCAGCCACGACCGGCACGCCGCAGGCATTGGCCTCGATCACGGTGATGCCCCATCCTTCCTTGCTCGAAGGATAGGCCGCCACCTCGGCGCGGGTCAGCAGGCGCAGTTTTTCTTCCTCGGAAACGAAACCCGTGAAACGCACCGCGTCGTCCAGCCCCATGGAGCGCGTCAATGCCTCGAGCGCGCGCCGCCGGTCGCCCGTGCCCACGATCACGAGACGCGCACCGGGTACCTCCTCGCGGACGATCGCCATGGCCTGGATCAGGTGGTCCACGTTCTTGTACTTCTTGAGGCGGCCGAGGTAAATGACCAGGCCGGCTTCCTTCCGGTCCGGAACGGCCGGCGCATCCTTCTGTTCCGCCTCGGCCGGCGCCCCGACGGTTCCGGCGTCCAGAAACCGGGTGTCCAACCCGTTGTGCACGACGCTGACCCGGTCCGCCGCGACCCCCATCCTGACAAGTTCGTCCCGGGTGCTTTCGGAGACCGCTTCGAAGAGGCAGCGCCGGTACACCCGGGGAATCAGCCGTTCCATGAAGTACAGGTAGGTCGCGAGCACCGGGTTGATCTCCCGGTAGAACGTGCTCCCGAAAAGATGGTGCAGCAGGACCATCAGCGGGGGACCATCCATAAACCAGGGCAGCAGTGCCGGGATCTTGTTGATGTCTTCGATGACGACGTCGAAGGACCGTTGAGCCAGGCGTCTTCGATAGTACCAGGGCGCGGTCAGGTTGAACGTCCATTTCCCGCCGTGCCGGATGACGTCGATCCCGTCGATCTGCTCAGATTCCGCCGCGCCGGGAGACCGGCTGCAGAGCAGGGTGACCTCGTTCCCCCATGCGGCGATCCGAGAGAATGTCTCGTGCAGGTGTACTTCGGCGCCGCCCGCTTCCGGGTTGTGGATATCCCTCCAGTTTATGACCAGAATGCGCATTGGACTGAACCGGCTGGCGGCGCGCCGCGAGGCATCAGCACGGTGCGACCCCGAGCCGCCCCCGACACCGGCGCGGCCAGACCTAAAGAAACCGTCTTCGACCCCGGACGCGGCCCGGCCTCAGGGAGCGCTCGCGTCGCTCGCATCGCCGGCTTCCTTGAGATCCTCGATCATGTCCTGTACGACCGTATCCCCTGGAGCGATCCGCTGCCACCTCTCAAGCGTTTCAAGCATGCGGTCCGAATCATCCATCCGGAAATAGAGATTCACCAGTTGATCGTATCCCGTGGCGTATTCGGGATGGGCGGAAACGCCCCGTTCCAGCAGCTCGGCGGCCTCAGCCTCGCGGCCCAGTCTCCGCAGGGACTGGCTCAGAATGGTATACCCGTCGAAGGTACTGAATTCTCCCGCCAGCTCCGACGCCAGGTCCTCGACGCCGGCAAATTCGCCCCGGTCGGCGTTGAACTGTATGAGCATCAGCCGTTCAAGCGCGCCGTTCGTTATGTCGTACTCCAGGTACTTCTCGATGGTCTCGATGGCCTGGTCCGGCCGGCCGCGTCGCCACTGGTTCAACGCCAGTTGATGGAAGGACACGGTGTAATTCCGCAGGAGAGTGCGGACCTGCGGGTCCTTGTAGACTTGCGGATCCGCTATGCCGCGGTACTGGTAGACGTTCCAGAGGTTGTGCCGGGTCCGCTCCACGTCCATCAGGTCCGGGTCGGGATCCGGAAGGACCTGCCAGACCATGCCTTCCAGCTGCATGTAGTCAACCAGGCCCACGTCGTTCTCCGGCGAGACGGTCACGGCGAAGTATACGGGTTTTTCCCAGTTGTTCTGCTCCAGTATATGCAGGATCATCAGGTCCTGTACCCTGAGATACCCGATGTCCTCGCCCAGCATGCCGGCCGGGGGCACGGTCCACGTAATGCCCGCGCGGCTCACTTCCCGTTCTTCCCAGCCCTGGATGTTCAGCATGTCGATGGTCTCGTCGGCCAGTGTGATGGGCACCCTGGGCTCCATGTGCTTCAGTTGCTTGATGTACCAGTTCGTGTTGAGGAGACTGAGATTTATTACCCGCACGTCCTTGCGGAGACCTTCCACTTCCTGGAGGAACCAGAGCGTGAAGGTGTCGTTGTCGCCGTTCGTGAAGATGAGACCGTTCTCGTCGCAGGATTCCAGCATGTTGTAGGCGTAGTCGTAGGGTATGTAATTGCCTTCCCGGGAGTGGGACTCGTAGTGATAGGCAAAGGGGACCAGGGGCAGCGCGGTCATCAGCACGGCGATGCCGGCCGTTCCTTTCTCCACGGGCAGCCGCAGCCTGCCCAGCCAGACGCCGACCTGGTGCAGCAGTGACCGGACGCCGATCCCCATCAGCACCGCGGCGAATACGAAGGCGGGGGTGTAGAAGTAGTCCCGGATGCGGACCTCCCGCTGTATGCCGCGCGAACCGTCCGAAAAGTTCATGTAGAGGATGAGCCCGACACTGCAGATCAGCAGCATGGCGCCCAGGAATACCGTGCTTCGGCGGTCCCGTTCCACCTGGGAAATGATACCCAGGGCGACCAGCAGGACGGGAAAGAGCCAGAAGGGAAAGGACGGGGCGCTGAACTGACGGGAAAAGAAGCGCCAGAACCCCATGTTTTCTCCGTTTCCGAACTGGGAGGACCAGCTGCCCTTTCTGTTGAACATCGATTCGAACATGCTTTCCTGGCCGTACTGCTTGCGTTCCAGGAACCCCTCGAAGTTCTGCCAGGTCGACGGATCGTTCTCGTTGATGATGGGCTGCTGGGCCGCACGGATCGGCACGTAGAAGTTCACGGAATAACCCAGTACGGCGAGAAAGAGCACCACCGTCCAGAACGGCCACTTGTAGCGCCCGGGATCGTCGGCCGTGGCCGAGACCAGGGCAAGGGCTGCGCTCACCAGCGCCAGGCTGAACATCACCGTGCCGAACGTGGCCTCGAATCCGCCGATCACGATCAGTGGAAGTCCATTGTATGCGCCCACCCCTTCCATGCCGAAGAACATCACGGCGACGGCGGCGATGCACAGCAGTACCAGGTAGCCCCACGGCAACCGCCCCCTGGTGAGGACCAGTCCGGCGATGGCCAGAGGCACCGCAACGAAAAACACGTCGATGGAAGCCACGACGCTGAACAGGATCAGACCCATGGCCGCGCAGAGCAGCACCAGCTTCCGGTTCGAACGGATGACCCGGTCCGTGAAGACCACGCAGAGGAACGCGGCCGGCAGAATCAGCATGGTGAACATGTGCACGGCGATGCCGAGAAAGGCCAGGTAGCCGACCAGGAAGAGATAACGTTCGCTGCCGTTCTGCTCGTGCCGTTCGATCCAGTGCAGCATCAACCAGGTACAGGTCATCATGCACAGCATGGAAAGCGCGTAGGTTTCGGCTTCCACCGCGTTGAACCAGAACGTATCGGAGAAGGCCAGCAGAAGCCCGCCCGTCAATGCGCTGCAACAGACGGCCAGGCTTTCGTAGAGGGACAGTCTGTCCCGGTCCCGATTGAGTGTAACCGCCTTCACGATGACCAGGTAAACGGCCGTCAACGTGAGCGCGCTGAAGAGGCACGAAGAGAAATTCACCAGCCAGGCAATGCCCATGCCCAGGTCGGGCAGTACGGTGAAGAGCCGGCCGATCAGAATGTAGAGCGGGGATCCCGGTGGATGGGGGATGCCCAGGATATAGGACGCCGCGATGAATTCGCCGCCGTCCCAGAAGGGCACCGTGGGCGCGATGGTCCTGGTATACACGGCCAGCGACACGAGGAACGCCACCGCCATGCCGGTCAGGGAAACAACGCGATAAGCAACCATGAGCTCGAAATCCTCAGTCAATCATTAGTCACCGGCCGAATTCAAGCGTCACCGGCCGGATCCAAGCGTCACCGGCCGAATTCAAGCCGCTCCGCGAGCAGGTCCGGCAGGCCGGCCTTGCGAATCTTCCGCTGCGCGGTTTCCAGGTCGTAGGCAACCCGCTTGATCTCGATCTGCTTCATCTCCGTATCGTATACGCAGTACGCCGCCCGGGGATCCCCGTCCCGTGGCTGGCCCACGCTGCCCACGTTCACGATGTAACTGCGCTCTGATGCCAGATCAAGGGCGAGTTCAAGGGCGGACGACGGGACCTGCCTGCTGCGGTCCTCCGCGTTCCGCTTCTCGAATATCAACGGCACGTGCGTATGGCCCAGTGTGCAAAGCGCCAAATCGGCGGGAATCGCCTCGAAGGCTTCGTCCGCCTGCCAGGGCGAAGTCAGGTAGGTCCATTCCTCCGGACGGGCCGGGCTCGCGTGGACGATGAAAAGATCATCGTTCCGCCAGACATAGGGCATCCCTCCCAGGTAGCGCCGGCCGTCGGGCGTAAGCTGCCGCCGCGTCCAAAGTGCCGCTTCCGCCGCATAAGGGTTGAACGAGGAGATATCCAGCTTCCCGATCGCGGCATGGTCGTGATTGCCCGCGATCACGTCCGTCGTCAGTCCGGAAACGCGGTCGAGGCACGCATTGGGACTGGCGCCGTATCCCACAATGTCGCCCAGGCAAAGGTAATGGCCGATACGCTCACCGGCCATCGCTTCGAGTACGGCATCCAGCGCTTCCAGGTTCCCGTGTATGTCGGAAAGAATGCCGTATCGCACGTCGAGGTTTCATTCCCTGTGTATGCGCTGGCAAGCCGATCGGGCAGGATCAGGCCTGGTCCGCCGCCGTGAGATGTCTCGCGGCCACGGCGTCCAGGACGCCGTTGACGAACCCACCGGACTGTTCCGTGCTGTACTTCTTGGCCAGTTCGATCGCTTCGTTGATGGATACCGCAGTTGGAATATCAAGAAAAGCGATGAGTTCGCAGGCGCCCAGCCGGAGGATGCAGTCGTCGATGCGGGCCACGCGGTCCCGGTCCCAATGCCGCACCACTGCGGTGATGTGACCGTTCACGATCTCTTCGTGCTCCAACAGCCGATCGATCAATGCCTCGGCGAAACTTTGGGCGTGCTCGGACGCCAGGGGCCACCCGGGCAGTCCGGGAAGGGCCTTGCCGGGATCACCCCCGGTCTGTTCGGCGAGATAAAGCGATTGCAGCGCCAGTTCACGGCCCAGGCGACGTTCCCCCGCGCGTACGTTCACTCCGGATCCCCTGGACCGTCGGGACCGCCTGGACCGCCCGGTCCGCATAACCTGCGCATCACGTCCGCCATTTCCAGGGCCGCCAGCGCGGCGTCCCAGCCCCGGTTGCCCGACTTCGTGCCCGCGCGTTCGATGGCCTGTTCGAGGTTCTCCGTGGTCAGCACGCCGAAGATCACCGGCACCCCGGTGTCCCGGGCCGCGGCGGCAATCCCGCCGGCCGCTTCCCCGGCCACGTAGTCGAAGTGGGGTGTGGCGCCCCGGATGACGCATCCCAGGCAAATCACGGCGTCATAATTGCCGCTTGCCGCCATCTTCCGGGCCACCAGCGGGATCTCGAAAGCGCCCGGCACCCAGACTACGTCGATCCGGTCTTCCTCCACCCCGTGGCGGTGAAGCCCGTCCAGTGCGCCCTTCAGCAGGGACTCGGTGATGAACCCGTTGAAACGGCCGGCCACGATGCCGATCCGGTCGTCTCCACCGTTCTCCAGGCTGCCTTCAATTGTTCTCGTCACGCAGGTACTCCTTGCAGATTGCGTCCGGCGCGGCACGTGCACATCAAAGCAGGCTGTCGAATCCGACGTCGTCCGGTGGCTCTTCCAGGTCGAGCAGGTGGCCCAGCTTCCCACGCTTGGTCTTGAGATATCCCACGTTGTAACAGTTCGGAAAAGTCTGCAGCGGGACGCGTTCGGTCACCTCGAGTCCGTACCCCTCGATCCCGAACCGTTTCGACGGGTTGTTGGTCATGATCCGGATCGTGGTCAGTCCAAGGTCCGCCAGGATCTGGGAACCGATTCCGTAATCGCGGGCGTCCACGGGCAGGCCCAGCGCCAGGTTCGCTTCCACCGTGTCATGACCCTGGTCCTGGAGGGCGTAGGCCCTGAGCTTGTTGGCCAGCCCGATGCCCCGTCCCTCCTGGCGCATGTAAAGGAGCACGCCGCTGCCTTCGTCGCTGATGCGCTTGAGCGCCTGCTGCAGCTGGTCGCCGCAGTCGCATCGCATGGACCCGAAAACGTCCCCCGTGAGGCACTGGGAGTGCACGCGTACGAGCACGTTCGGCTCACCGTCCACGTTGCCCTTGACCAGGGCGACGTGGTGGTCGCCGGTCAGCTGGTCCTCGTACAGGTGGGACTCGAATTCCCCGTGCCTGCTGGGGATGGTCGTCGTGACCACCCGCTTGACGAGTTTCTCACTGCGCCGGCGATACTCGATCAGGTCCTTGATCGTAATGATCTTCAGGTCGTGCTCGTTCGCGATCTCGACCAGCCGGGGCAGGCGGGCCATGGACCCGTCGTCGTCCATGATCTCGCAGAGTACGCCAGCGGGGTAGAGGCCGGCCAGCTTCATCAGGTCGACCGTGGCCTCGGTGTGTCCGGCCCGGCGCAACACACCGCCGTCGAAGGCCTGCAGCGGAAAGATATGGCCCGGACGCGCCAGGTCCTCGGGCCTGCTTCCCTGGCGGACGAACACCTGGACCGTCTCGGCGCGGTCCGCCGCCGAGATGCCCGACGTCGTACCATTCACGGCATCGACGGATACGGTGAAGCGCGTGCTGTGCAACGCCGTGTTGACCTCTTCGCCGACCATGGCGGGCACTTTCAGCTCATCCAGGCGTTCGCGCGTGGTCGGAAGGCAGATCAGTCCACGGCCGTACCGGGCCATGAAATTAATGGCCGCCGGAGTAGTTCTTTCGGCGGCCATGATGAAATCGCCTTCGTTTTCGCGGTCTTCGTCGTCGATGACAATCAGTATGCGCCCGGACTTGATCTCCTCGACTGCTTCCGGGATGGTACAATAGGGGGACGACATGCTTTAAAACCGTTTTGTTCGGTCGACCGGTCTCGGCGGGCCCTGGTCTGTAGTCGAACCGCCGCCGGGTCTTGCCGACGCTACATGCGTTCTCTCAACCAGGATTCGGTGATGGGTGACGAACCTGGTAGCGTTCCGTGGCTCGTATCGCCGCCGGCATGCAAAAGGGACGCGACGTACCGGCCTATCATGTCTACTTCTATGTTCACCTCGTCACCGATCTGCCTGCCGCCGAACGTCGTAATCGACGCGGTGTGCGGGATGATCGATACGGCGGCCAAACTACCCGTCAGACCGGCGATTGTCAAGCTTATTCCATCCAGTGCGATGGACCCTTTCTCTATGACGAAGGGCGTCAGATCATCCGGTATTTCCACCTCGTACCACAGACTGTTGCCCCGTTCTTCCCGCGCCGCGATACGTCCCACGCCGTCCACGTGCCCCTGGACCAAGTGGCCGTCAATACGGTCCGAAAGACGCAGCGGCCGCTCCAGGTTGACCTGGTGCCCGACGTTCAGACTACCGAAGGTCGTCCGGGAGACCGTTTCGGGTACGAGTTCCACGGAGAACGCCTCGCCGCCGGTGTCCACGACGGTCAGGCAGACGCCGTTGACGGCGACGCTGGCACCCTGCTCGAAGTCCGGCGCCATGGACGGCGCTTCCACGGTCAGCCTGAGGCCGCTCGCGTCCTCACCAGGACCAACTTTTTCGCCGGCGGGTTGCTCGCCCGTACCAGGGGCCTCGCCTGCGTCCACGACCGTGTTGCCGCCCAAGGTGTTCTCGCCAGCGTCATCGCCCGACGTGCTTTCGCCGGCAGTCCGGTCCAGCGACCGGACGATGCCCGTGGTTTCAACAATACCCGTAAACATGGATCATACTCCGTACCAATTTCATGCTACGTGCCAAGTGCGAATGGCGTGCCCGTGCCAGGTTCATGTTACGTGCCGACCTGCACCGATGATTTCCACAGGCGCGGATTCCAACTGCCTGGGACCTTCGCAGGCGCCGATGGCCGACTGCTCACGACCTTTTCAGGCATAGCCCGGCGTGCCCGTGACAAGTAGATCGCCGTCCAGTTGCTCCACTTTCGTATCGTTCAACTGGATCGCCTTTGAAAGGTCGTCCAGTGCCAGGTCGGCGATCGATGGGATCCCCGCGCCCAGTATGCGTGGCGCGACGAAGCAGGCGATCCGGTCGACGGCACGTTCCCGCAGGAAGGAAGCAGCCACTCGGCTGCCGCCTTCTACCATCAGGGTCACGATCCCGGCCTTTCCAAGCGCCGATTTGAGTGGGGCTATAGGAATGGATCCATCCCCGCCAGGTAATACCATCACCTCGGCGCCCGTCCCTTTCAGTCTGTTAACCCGATCCGCGGGCGCGGTCTCCGCAACGCACACCGTCGCCGGTGCTTCGCCGTTCAATACCCGAGCGTCCAGCGGAGTGCGGGCCCGGCTGTCGAGCACGATGCGACGAGGCTGGCGGCCGTCCACGTGCCGGACCGTGAGCCGCGGGTCGTCCGCCAGCACGGTGTCGATGCCCACGAGTACGGCGTCCGCCCGGCTGCGCATCAGGTGGACCCGATTCCGCGCGGCCTCCCCGGTGATCCACTTCGAATGGCCGTTCCGCGTGGCGATGCGTCCGTCCAGCGTCTGGGCGAGCTTGAGCAGCACGAAGGGCTGGCCGGTTTCCCGGTGGCGTACGTAGGCCTCGTTCAGTTCCCGCGCGTCCGCTTCCAGCAGGCCCGTCTCCACGGTCATGCCGGTCGCACGCAACCGCTCGATCCCTTTGCCCGACACGCGCCGGTCCGGGTCGGCCATGGCGACGTGGACGTGGGCGATGCCCGATGCGATGATCGCGTCCGTGCACGGCGGCGTGTTGCCCTGGTGGCAGCAGGGCTCCAGGGTAACGTACAAAGCGGCCCCCTGTGCGCGGCTGCCCGCTTCCTCGAGCGCCTGCGGCTCGGCATGCCGCCCGCCGTATTCCCGGTAGTACCCCTCGCCCAGGACGACGCCGTCGCGTACGACCACGGAACCCACCATGGGATTGGGACTGGTACGCCCTATTCCCCGCGCCGCGAGGTCCAGCGCCCGGCGCATGAATTCCACGTCATGATCCGATTTCGTCATGGCGTAAGCTAGAGGATTTGTGAAGTTGGTGTCAAGCCTTTTGCCCTTGACAACGGGGGGTTCGGCCCCTAGTTTGCGCCAGATTGTCGGCGCGAATCGAACCGCAGAAAGGAGATTTCGATGGCCACCCTGCCGGAGGCCGAATACATCTGGTTCAACGGGCAACTGGTACCCTGGCGAGACGCGAAGATCCACGTGCTTTCCCACGTGGTGCACTACGGTTCGAGTTTCTTCGAAGGCATGCGCTGCTACAAGACGAATCAAGGCTCCGCGGTGTTCCGGCTCCAGGAGCACGTGGACCGGCTCTTCGACTCCTGCAAGATCTACCGGGTGGAAATTCCCTACTCCAACGCGGAAATCAGCGAGGCCGTCCTGGAGACCATCCGTTCCAACAAGCACGCTTCCTGTTACGTCCGACCCGTCGTGTACCGCGGGTACGGCCTGCTGAGCGTCGATCCGCTGGGATGCCCCGTTGAAGTCGCCATCGGGACATGGGACTGGGGCGCCTATCTCGGCGACGACGTAATGGAGAACGGCGTGGACGTTTGCATTTCGTCCTGGACCCGTCCCGCACCGAATACCCACCCCGCCCTCTCAAAGGCCGGCGGTAACTACCTCAATTCCCAGTTGATCCGCATGGAGGCCATCGAGAACGGGTACAGCGAAGGCATTGCGCTGAACACCGACGGCCTGATCAGCGAGGGAAGCGGCGAGAACATCTTCGTCGTGAAGGAAGGCCGGGTCATCACGAACAGCCTGGCGGCCTCGGTCCTCGGCGGCATCACCCGCAACTCCGTCATGACGCTCGCCCAGGACGCCGGGTTCGAGGTCGTCGAACAGGACATCCCCCGGGAGATGCTCTACATCGCCGACGAGGTTTTCTTCGTGGGCAGCGCCGTGGAGGTGACGCCGGTCCGGTCCATCGACCGCATCACCGTGGGCGGCGGGTCACGCGGTCCGGTCACGAAGGAGATCCAGGACCGTTTCTTCGCGGTCACGACAGGCGAAGGCGAAGATGCCCACGGCTGGCTGACCTACGTGTGACCTGCTGCGCGGCAGCCGGCTGCATTCCAGCGGGCGAGTAACCCTACCCCACCCACACCGGGTGATCCGCCCCCAGGTGTTTGTATCCGTCAGTCAGCATCCGTGCACTGCCGCCGTCGGCATCGACCAGCCAGATGGCACTCGGTGATCCCACCTCGGCGCGGCAGAAGGCGAACTGCGAACCGTCGAGCGACCAGGCGGACCGGAAGTTCCAGACCAGGGGTTCATAGGGGATGAACTCCGATTCCTCTCCCGAAAACGGATCGAGCAGGCAGATGGCGGTGCCGCCGCGGGCGTCTTCCGGGTAGTAATCCCGGTTGAAATGGTCTGTGTCCGGCCGTTGCGCCTGGTACGGCCAGGCCGTCCGGGAACCAGGCTCCGCGCGGGTGTAGGTGACCCTTTTCCCGTCCGGCGTCCACTGGGCGATGTTGGAACCGCCGCCCCGCGAGTCCGGGCTGCCATAGGACGTGGCGAACCACTGGCGCTGGCCGGTCGTGACTTTCCTGTGGATCGCGCCGTCGGGGCCGACCGGAGAGCCTGGACTCCCCAGACACACATCGGCCCAGTCGTGCCCAGGATCATCGGGATAGTGGCAGTCCTGGTAGATCAGCCACTGTCCGTCCGGCGACCACATGGGACCGAAGTACAGGTGCCCTTGGGCCCCAGCGACTTCCACCCGGTTTCCTCCATCCAGGTCCGACACGAATATGCAGTAGCTGTCCCGGCCATCCAGCATGGTCGCATGATAGGCGAACCTGCGTCCGTCCGGGCTGATCTGCACGCAGTATACAAACCCGTCCTCCTCGCCCGTGATCTCACGCGGATCGGATCCGTCCAGGTCCATGGTCCAGATGCGCTGTTTCCCGTCGATGATCGGGTTCGTCACGAGACGGTCCTCTCCCGGCAGGATATGGGTGCATCCCATGAACGGCGCGGGCCGGTTCTCCAGGGCGATCTCCTCCAGCAAGCGGTCTTCCTCCAGGTCGTAAATCCAGAGATGGACCCGCACGTTGCCTTCCCAGGCTTTTCCGGGTTCGTAGCCGGACAGAATGATCCTTCGGCGGTCTTCGAAGACGGGTCCCCAGCCCCAGCTTGCCATGCCCGGAGCGTCCGGATTCGGATACCAGACTCGCATGTCCGAGTCGGCCACAGACCGGGGGACTTCCGTGCCCGCCGTGGCCCCGGCACCATCCAGATCGATCACACCCAGTCGTCCGTGAGCGTTGAAGAGTATTCGCCGGTGCGTGTTACTCATGCTGATTCCCGCTATTCCCGCTGTGGCGGCCGACAGTGCATCCGCTGCACCGCGGTCCGTGCGTCGTCCGGTGCGACGACCGTCAGGGCTTCCGTTCTCCGCGGTGTCGGCACCACATCTGCTAGGGCGCCCTCCACACGATCCCGACATGAAGCCCCACGTCGGGGGTGTTCTGGTACTGGCTGAGGTTTTCGGTCAGTCCGGCATCGAGCGACAGCGACTCCGACAGGGCGTACCGCACGCCGGCGGTCGCCTCAATGGCCGTGCGATTCAAGGGGCCCAGCCTGCTGCTGGGAAAGGGGCCGATGTTGACCTGCGTCTGGAGCAACGCCGCGAGCCGGCCCGTGGTCCGGTATTCGAAGGCCAGCACGAGCGTCGTGATGGACCGCAGGGGGAATCCCTCGCCGTGGGTCGGTCTCCCCAGCCGGCTGTGGGCGAGGTTGGCATGGAAGATCATATCCCGCTTCGGCCGGTCCGGCCGCCAGGTTGCGAATAACGCCGCCTGGAAATCCCATCCCCCGCTTCCGGTCAGCGTTTCCAGGCTGCCCGTGGGCAGCTTCAAGGCGCCGGCAAGAGCCATGACGACCCGCCCTCCACCTCGGTTCAACGGCGTCTTCATCCGCACTACGAGGTCTCCGGGCCGAAAGCCGGCGGACTCCACGCTCCTGATCCAGAAACGGCGGTCCCGCACGACGAATACGCCATAGTCGTTTTGGGGGGCCCACTCCCTTCCCCCGTTGGACAGGTTGAACGCACCGTGGAACCCCTCTACCACCCCGTCCAGGAAACCCCCGCCATGCTTCAGAAAAGGAAGCGTCATGCCGACCTGCAGCCTCGACGCGATCCGCCAGTCCAGATCCACCGACAGGCGCAGGGACTCCGTGTCCACGAAAAGCCGGTACTCGTCTGCCGGCGCGGCCCGGTAGTAGTCGTCGGCGATCAGGGTATCGCCCACGGGAAGGGTGCTCGCATAGGTATTGGCGTAGTCGAACTGCGCCGCCCACTGGACCGATCTCCGCGGCAGGAGGTCCCCGGTCTCGGGACGCAGTCCGAGGAACAACATTCTGACGGGGAACTGGTCGCGCTGCATGAAGGGGCCGGTGGCCGGGGACTGGGGAAAGGCGGGATACGCGGGGAAGGCAAGCATCAACAGACCGCAGAAAACCGCCCGGTGCATCATACGGGCCGCGTTCGGCATACGGGCCGCGTTCGGCATGCGCTTTTTCATACGGTTTCTGTGTAAAGGAAACCCGGCCATGCGACGCTCCAGCCCTGGGGGATCCGTATCGGGGGTACTTAGCCCAGGTAGGCCAGCGTCTGGCCCGCGATTACCTGGACGCCGGGGTTTATGGAGACATGGGTCACGGTTCCGGCGACGTCGGCGGTGACCTCCATTTCCATCTTCATGGCTTCCAGGACCACGATGACGTCTCCTTCCTCGACGGCCTGTCCGGGCGTGACCGCCACCTTGAGCACTTTTCCGGGGATCGGGGCGATGACCGGCGTGGTCCCGGCGCGTTCCGCCGCCTCTGTCGCGGCCTCGGACATGTCGGGTTGCAGGTCGACGTCATAGGCCTTGCCGTTCACGATCGCCGTCTTCCCTTCGATCCGCAGCGCATAACTCCGGCCGTTGACGGTCACCTGGTATCCGCGGGGCCCGTTCGTCGTGGCCATCGCGTCCTCCTCCAGCACCTCCTGGTCGGCCGGAGACTTTTTGCGGACGCCGATGAACCCTTCGCCCTTGAGGAAGGCCAGCCCCCGCTCGCCGCATGCCGCGACGATGAAGATGTTCTCGTCCGTATCCTCTATCCCGGCTTCTTTCAGCACGCTGCGCGCTGCCTCGACACCCTTCTTCGGATCGTTGTCGTTGAGTTCCAGCACCGGCCGCCGGTTGGGCGGCAGGCCGAGTTGCTCCGAGGCGATGTTCACGACCACCGGGTCCGGGGGCACGGGCGTCCGGCCGAAATAGCCCAGCACCATCCTGCCGTAGTCTTCCGCGATCTTCTTCCAGGGCCCCATCATCACGTTGTTGAAAGCCTGCTGGAAGTAGAACTGGGAAACGGGCGTGACGGACGTGCCGTACCCGCCCTTCTCCACGACCTCGCTCATGGCCTTGATGATGGCCGGATAGCGGTCCATGATCCCGTTGTCCCGGAGCATCTGCGTGTTGGCGGTCAGGGCGCCGCCCGGCATGGGGCTCCAGGGGAGCAAGGGTTCGACGGCCACGGCCTCGGGCGGCAGGAAATAGTCCTCCATGCATTCCTTAAGGATCTCCGCCGCTTCCCGCACGCCGTCCGGGTCGATGTCCAGGTCGTAGTCCGTTCCCCGGAGCGCGTGCCACATGACGAGGATGTCGGGCTGGGAAGTCCCGCCCGATACCGGCGCGAAGGCCAGGTCGATGGCGTCTGCGCCGGCTTCGAGCGCCGCCTGGTACGCCGCGACGGAGATGCCGGCCGTGTCGTGAGTGTGGTAATGGATCCAGGTCCCCTCGGGCAGCAGCTTCCGGGCGGCCTTGACGGATTCATACACCTTGGAGGGCACGGCCGTGCCCGACGCGTCCTTGAAACACACCGAGTCGAAGGGGATATCGGCGTCGAGGATCTTCCTGAACGTGTCCGTGTAGAACGCCGCGTCGTGGGCGCCCGCACAGCCCGGGGGCAGTTCCATGACGGTGACGCATACCTGGTGCCTGAGACCGGCCTCCGTGATGCACCGGCCGCTGTGCACGAGGTTCTCCACGTCGTTCAGGGCGTCGAAGTTCCGGATGGTCGTCATGCCGTGCTTCTTGAACAACTCGGCATGCAGCCGGATGATGTCGCTGGGTTGCGAATCCAGCCCGACCACGTTCACGCCCCGGGACAGGGTCTGCAGGTTGGCGTCCGGGCCCACCGCCTCCCGGATGGCGTCCATCCGCTCGAAGGCATCCTCGTTGCAGTAGAAATAAGGCGACTGGAACAGGGCCCCGCCTCCGGCCTCGAAATAGTCGATCCCCGCATCCCGCGCCGCTTCCACGGCGGGCATGAAGTCGCGGGTAAAGACGCGCGCGCCGTAAACGGACTGGAATCCGTCGCGGAACGTGGTGCACATGAAATGGACTTTTTTCTTCACTTTGGTTCCCTCGTTCTAAGGGTTCGATGTATTCAACGCACTTAACCGCCCACCAGGACAGACCAGAGTATGCCCGCGGCGATGGCGGAGCCGAGGACACCCGCCACGTTGGGCGCCATGGCGTGAAACAACAGGAAATTCCGCGGGTCTTCGCGATGGGCTTCCACCTGGACCACCCGCGCCGCCATGGGCACGGCGGAGACGCCCGCCGCACCGATCAGCGGGTTGATCTTGTCTTTGACGAAGAGGTTCATGAACTTGGCGAAGAGCACGCCGCCGGACGTCGCGATGCAGAAGGCGACCACGCCCAGGGTGAAAATGAAGAGCGATTCCAGCGTAAGGAACGCCGAGGCCTGCGTGCTGGCGCCGACGGAGAATCCCAGGAGGATGGTGACGATGTCGATCATCGAGGTCCGCGCCGTATTGGCCAGCCGTTCGGTGACGCCGCATTCCTTGAGCAGGTTGCCGAAGAAGAGCATGCCCACGAGCACGATCGAATCCGGCGCGATCATCGCGGCGATGATAAAGGCGACGATGGGGAAGAGGATCTTCTCCCGCTGCGAGACCGCCCGGGGCGGCGCCATGCGGATCAGCCGTTCCTGCCGCGTGGTGAAGAGCCGCATGATGGGCGGCTGGATAATGGGCACCAGGGCCATGTAGGAATAGGACGCGATGGCGATCATGGAAAGCAGGTGAGGCGCAAGTTTCGATGACAGGAAAATGGCCGTGGGACCGTCCGCACCGCCGATGATGGCGATGGCGCCCGACTCGGCGGGCGTAAAACCGATGGCCATGGCGCCGAGGAGGGTCAGGAAGATACCGATTTGCGCGGCGGCGCCCAGGAGGACGAGCCGCGGGTTGGACAGCATGGCCGAGAAATCGGTCATGGCCCCGATGCCCAGGAAGATCAGGGGCGGGAAGACGCCTTCCCTGACGCCGAAGTAGATATAGTAGAGGACGCTTCCTTCATCGTATACCCCATGGCCTTCCCCTCCCATCATGGGGATGTTGCCCAGCATGATGCCGAAACCGATGGGCACCAGGAGCAGCGGCTCGTAACGGCGGACGATCGCCAACACGATCATGACCATGCCGATCAGGATCATCACGGCATGTCCCCACGTCGCCGCGGCCAGACCGGAAGCCGACAGAAAGTCGTACAGTATCGTCATTTAGTCCGTCCGCATGGCCTGGTTATCGATGGTTGTTCTTCTTGTCGAGCACGTACCCGACCGCTGCGGCCACGGCTTCGTCGTCTTGCGGGGCATCCGTACCGGTGGGGTTGTCCGGATGTTCAGGGCGCGTGCCCCCCAGCGCCGCCACGACCCTGGGTAGCATGGCAATGCTGAAGCTGATCGTGGCGAGGGCCAGGAACACGATGAACATGCCCGTAAAGGCGACTTCGAGACCCTGGCCTTCCAGGATTCGTTGCCATCCGGTGTACAGGGGATTGGACATTAGCCCTTTGACAGAATCCACGGTGACGTTAGATATTACCGATGGTTCAAGTAAAGGACGAGGCACGCTGCGGGCAAGGGATTTATGCCGGATCGAAAGAGGCAGGAAAGGCACCCGTCCGGGGCTTAGGCCGGCGACCTGAACGCGGGATACTTTCATGAGTGCAGACAAGCGGAACGCCACGTACGCACTGGCCGCGGGCCGCATCTGGGACGGCGTTTCCGACGAGACGCGAAGCGGCGTGGCCGTCGTGGTGAAGGACCGCCTCATCGACGCGGTCCTGCCCGTCTCCGAAGTCCCCGCCGGCATGGAGACCGCGGCCCTGCCGGAATGTACGCTCCTGCCGGGGCTGATGGACGCCCACGTGCACTATAGTTCCGTCATGGGACCGGCATTCCTGGCCGCCGGGGTAACCACGATCCGCGACGTGGGCAACGACCTGGGTTGGATCCTGGAGGAGCGCGAGCGCCACGCGGTAGACCTTTCCGCCGGTCCCGCCATCCTGTGCTGCGGACACCTGCTCGACGGGCCCATAGTCTACTGGCCCCAATTAGGACGCGCCCACGGCACACCCGGCGAGATCGCCGATTCGGTCCGGCGGCACGTGGAAGCCGGGGTGGACCAGATCAAGCTGTACGCGGGCGTGGAACCCCCGCTGCTGAAGGCGGCCGTTGATGCCGCCCACGCATCGGGCAAATTCGTGGTAGCCCATCTGCAGTCGACCACCGCGGAAGAGGCCGCGCGGCTCGGGCTGGATGAATTCGAGCACCTGGCCGGGTGCGGAGTGGCCTGGCGCGCGGCGTCCGAGGCGGAGGACGATCTCGTGATCGACCTGCTCCTGGAACGGGACGTGATCATCGACCCGACCCTGGTGGTCTGGGACCGGCTCGGCCGCGTCCTGGACCGGCCCTTCCACCACGACACCCGAAGGGCCTGGGTCCACCCTCGCCACCTGGATATATGGCAGCGGTATCTCGGCCGTTTCGGTCCGCCGGAATACCGGTTGAGATACCAGGGCGCAATGTCGCACCTGAAGCGGTTCCTGCGCCGGGCCCATCAGCGGGGGGTGACCGTTGCGCTGGGCACGGACACGCCCTTCCCCCACCTCGTGCCCGGCATGAGCGTGCATGACGAACTCGTCATGTACACGGACGCCGGCATCCCGGCCGTGGACGCGCTGCGATCGGCCACTTCGATCAACGCCCGGGTGCTCGGCATCGACGGCCGGACCGGTTCGATCCGGCCGGGACTGCGGGCCGACCTGGTGGCGGTCCGGGGGAACCCCCTTGAACGGATCGAGGATATCGAAAACGTACAATGCACCGTGCGCGAAGGACGGCGGTTCGAGCCGTCCGCCCTGATGCGGGACTTCAGGACGACCATCGACCGGGAGCCAGACGGCGCGGTCACCCGGGATCTGCTGGACTACGTCGACGGCAAACTGGTGAATCGGCCGGGCTCATGAAACGCATGATCAAGAACATTCTTTTCTGTCTAATCGTTTCTGCCGCCACCGCGGCCATTCCCGCGGCCGGGGTTAGCACGCTGCTGTCGATGACCGGGATCATCGAGGACGACCGGGCGCTGATCTGGATTTTCCTGGCCCTCGCCATACCCATTTTCGTTATTGCCTACATGCGCGTTACGAGAAACCCGGGCAACTGAGCAGGAGCGAACGAGACGGGACGCGGCACCGGACGAACAAGACCGGACGCGACGGAACGAGCGCCACAGGTCGGGACGGATTTTAAAAAACGGACCCCCCACTCCATGGAGGACGGCTACATGACACAAGAGACGCGGGCGGCGACGCTGGGCGGTGGTTGCTTCTGGTGCCTGGAAGCGATCTACCAGCAGATCAGGGGTGTGACGAGCGTGGTGTCGGGCTATGCCGGCGGCAGCGTCGACAACCCGGATTACAAGTCCGTATGCACCGGCGCCACGGGTCATGCCGAGGTCGTGCGGATCACCTTCGATCCGGCCGTGATCGGTTACGCGGACCTCCTGCACATCTTCTGGCGCATACACGACCCGACTACGCTCAACCGCCAGGGCGGGGATGTCGGCACACAGTACCGTTCGATCATCCTCTACCACGATGACGAACAGAAGCGCGCGGCCGAGTATTCGAGGACGGAAGCCGACGCGTCGGACCTGTGGAGCGCGGCGATCGTTACGGAGATCGAACCCCTCGAGGTTTTTTATGAGGCCGAAGCATACCATCACGACTACTATCGCAACAATCCACGACAACCCTACTGTTTCATGGTCATCGACCCGAAGGTGGACAAGTTCAGAAAGTCCTTCCAGCACATGCTTTCCTGATCCAGTGTCGTGCGGACCGCAGCAGAGTCCGCAGCCGAAGGAGCGCTATCCCGTGCGCGTGGGCATTCTCTCGCTGATCCACGAATCCAATACGTTCAGCCACACGCCGACGACCCTCGACCTGTTTCGTCGGGACGGGATCCTGACGGGCGAGGCCGTCGCCGATCATTTCAGGGGTGGATTCCACGAGATCAGCGGCTTCCTGGAGGGACTGGACGACGCCGGCATCGACGCCGTGCCGCTGTTCTACGCATCCACCCCGCCGTCCGGCCGGATCACGCGGGACACCTGCGACGCGCTGATCGAGATGATGTTCGCGCAGCTCGCGGGCGCGGGGCCGCTCGACGGCCTGCTGGTCGCTCCCCACGGCGCCAATGCCGGCGAGGGGGCGGACTACCACGACCTGGACGGGTGCTGGCTGACCCGGCTGCGCGGTGAGTTGGGCCCGGACCTTCCGGTCATATGCACCATCGATCCCCACGCCAATCTCTCCCGGCGCATGGTCGAGGCCTGCGACGCCACCATCGCCTACCGCACCAACCCGCACCTGGACCAGAAGCAGCGGGGCCTGGAGGCCGCTACGCTCATGGCCCGGACACTGCGCGGAGAAGTCCGACCCGTGCAGGCCGCGGCTTTTCCGCCGGTGGCCATCGGCATCGAGCGCCAGGACACTTCCTCACCGCCCTGCCGGCCCCTTTACCACAAGGCGGATGCGTGGCTGGAGGCAGCCGGCGTCCTTTCCAACAGTATCGTCCTCGGGTTCCCCTACGCGGACGTGCCGGAGATGGGTTCGGCCTTCATTGCCGTGACCGACGGCGACGCCGGTCTGGCCCGGCGCATCGCGGATGATCTCGCGGAATACCTGGTGGCGCACCGGGACGAGTTCGTCGGCGAGTTCATTTCCATCCCCGAGGCTGTCGATGCTGCCCTGGACGGCGAGGGGACCGTGTGCCTGCTCGACATGGGCGACAACGTGGGCGGCGGTTCGGCGGCGGACGGCACGCTCATTGCCCACGAGGTATTGAGGCGCGGGGAGGTGAAGACCTTCCTCTGCCTGTACGACCCCGGGTCCGTCGAACGGGCCGTTGCCGCCGGCGTGGGCGCGAGGCTCACGCTGGACATGGGCGGCAAGACGGACGACCGTCACGGACCGCCCATCCGAACCGAAGTGCGGGTACAGGGGATCCACGAGGGACATTTCACCGAATCGGCTGTTCGACACGGGGGCAAGACCGAGTTCTACATGGGCCGTACCGCGGTGGTGACCACGGACAGCGGACTGACCGTGAGCCTGACGTCGCTGCGGACGGTGCCGGTCAGCCTGGGCATGATGACCAGCATCGGCCTGGACCCCGCCGACTTCCACGTGCTCATCGCCAAGGGGGTGCACGCGCCCACTGCGGCCTACGCCCCCGTGAGCAAGCGGCTGATCCGGGTGGACACGCCCGGCGCCACGACCGCGGACATGCGGCGATTCGACTTCCGGTACCGCCGGCGGCCGCTCTATCCCTTCGAAGAATGATCCTGCGGGGCCTCGCCGAACCAGCACTCGCGCGACCGTCGAAGGGGCCGTCGCGAGGCCGTTGCGGCAGTCATGGTGGCAGCCGTCGAAGTGTCCCGTATGACTTGACAGTAATTGCCCCGTTGTTTATGGTCTTGTCGCAATCCGAGCGTAAACCTGAAACAGCCGGTGCAGGACCAGCCGGTCCACCGATTCCTGGATCAGGCAGCGGCGCATTTTGACCGCGGCGTACTTAGGCAGCGGCGTACTTAGGCAGCGGCGTACTTAGGCAGCGGCGTACAAGGAGTGACCCGGTGAATACTCTCGACCAATATCTGGATCAACTGGAGCGGGACGGTTTCGTGCTCATCAAGGGCGCCCTGTCTCCGGAAGAAACCGAGCAGGTGCGGTCCCGCATATTCCACGCGAAGGAGCAGGGATGGGAGGAAGGGCTCAACGCGGTCGGGAACATGTGGTTCGACAGCCTGCTGGACCGGGAGCCCGACGTCTTCGCCCCGCTCGTGGGCCATCCGAGCGTGGCGCCATTGCTCTACGCCATGATGGGCAAGCAGTGCCAGCTCCGCAGTTTCCGGGCGCACATCAACCCCGGCGCCTACACCCAGGAATGGCACATGGACTTCTACGGCTACTGGAACGAGAAGCGGGAGACGGAAAAACGCCGGCTGGCCGTGCAGCCCAGCAGCGTGAACACGACCTTCTACTTCCAGGACAACGTCCCCGGCCAGGGCAATCTCCGCTTCGTCAAGAACGGCCACCTCTCCGAGCCGCCCCACCTGTATCCCCGGATCGACCACGTCGCGTTCGAAGAGTGGTGCTACGCGCAGGAACACGTCGTGCTGCACCCCATGGCCGGAGACGCGGTCGTCTTCCTCAGCCACATCCCCCACCAGGGCGCCAAGGAAGACGACGACATGGAACGGTGCAACGTAGTCTGCCATTACCAGACCTGTCCGATGTACGAAGGCGTGTGGTACGTCTCCAGTCCCCGTCCCTTCAAGGGGTCCTTCCCCTTTCACGAGACGGCGCCGGCGGGTATGAATTGAGCTTCTCGACAAAATCCGTTGACACGGCGAATACCGCCCCTTAGAATACGTGCGGCGTTGTTAAGTTGAATTAATGCAAAGGGATAGCGTCCTTTGCGTACCGGTGTCCCGATGGCCGGGTGGAGGCCTTCATGACCACCACCAAGAAAGAACTGGTGGAACTGATCAGCAAGCGCCTGGGGCTCAAAAAGGAACAGGTGTTTCCCGTGGTCGACCAGACGTTCGTGGCCATGCGGGACTCCCTGATCGAGGGAGACCGGATCGAAATCAGGGGATTCGGGGTATTCGAAGTCAAGGACACGAAAGCCCGTACATCCGCGCGCAATCCCCGCACAAGCGATATCGTTTACGTCCCGGCCGGAAAGAAGACCCGTTTCAAACCCGGAAAACTGTTGAAAGAAGCGCTGCGGGTCCCCTTGGATGAGTGAAAAAAGGGCGGACCGCAGCACCCCCGCCATCCTGTCGACTTCCATCCTGACGACTTGTAGTAAACACGCCCGCCTGTATCAGTTTCGATGGCTGTTGTGCCTGTGTCCGTTGCATGCCGCGCAACCGGCTCCTGACGGCCTATCTCGAACCGGATCTGGAGGATGAAGCGCGCTTCCTGCTGGGGCGGGCAGGAAAATGCCTCGAAGCCGCGGGACGCACCGTCGAGGCTGGTTTCGCGTACCAGCGGCTGATCAAACGGAATCCCGATTCAACCGAGGCAAACCGCGCCCGGGTGGAGAGACCCCTGCTCGAATAACGTCGGGCCCGGGTGGAGAGGTCCCTGCTCGAGAAGGGTCGCGTACGGCGCTACCGGGCCGCCTTGAAGTATACGGAGAAATCCGGCGCGATGTCGATGCGCTTCGCCCTGTCCGGCAATGCATACTCGAAGGTCTGACGCTTCTGGGTATTCCAGATCTCCCGGACGATCCGGTCGCCGTTTTCCAGCTCGATGACCAGGGGCACGATGGCATGAAACACACGGCCCTCCTGTTCCTGCATCAGCTGCCCGCGTACCGTGAACCCCTTGCCGGCCCCTTCGCTGCTGGTGAAATACATCCGGTAGACCGGATAGCCCGTGTCCCGGATCCACTGGTCGAAGAACCAGCCCATCTCCCGGCCCGTTTCCCTTTCCACCGCGGCCTCGAAGTCCGCCGTCGTAACCAGCTTGCCCGCGTATTGCCGGCAGAACCGCGAGAGCACGTTCATGAAGTGCTCGTCACCAATAGTACGCCGCAACATGTGGAGTACCAGGGCGCCCTTCTCGTAGACGACCGCCTGGTAATGCTCACCGAGCCGCATGCCCAGGTCGATCGCACCGTGCCGGTCAGCGAACAGCGCCTGGTCCGTGTGCCGTTTCAGCATCTCGCGGAACGCATCGGGACCGGCCTCGCTTTCGATGTACAGGTCGGCCGCGTACGTCGCCATGGCCTCCGATAGCCAGGCGTCGCGGTACGTCTTCGGGACCACGTCGCCGCCCCACCACTGGTGGGCGAGTTCGTGGGCCAGGAACCCGCGGAAGAGGTGCTGCACTTCCGTGTACATGTGGGCGTGCAGGTTCGCTTCCAGTCGGAAGGCATCCTGGAAGTACAGTCCCCACAGCATCAGCATCGACGGCAGGGCTCGTCCGAATGCATAGTCGTCCGGCATCTGGACGATATCGAGCTTTTCGTAGGGGTAGGGACCGAAGACGCCGCCGAAGTAGTCCAGCGCGGGGCCGATGTGCGTGAGGATCCGCGCCGTGTTCGATTCGGCCGGGCGCCAGTCTTCGTCCACGCTGAGGATCACGTCGATGCCGCCCGCGGAGACCGTGAGGGTACGGTTCTCGGAGACCGTCATACCCAGCGACGACACGGGCCGCGTCCGCCGCCAGCGTGTGACGCGCGTATCTTCCTCCACCTGGCTGGCCACGTGGGCGCCGACCGTCGCCACGGTCAGCTTTTCCGGATAGCGCAGTTCCATGTCGAAGGTGTACAGATCCTCGTTGGAATGAACGGGAAGCCACTGCTGGTTGGTCATCAGGCCGAATAAGTCGCCGCCGTTTCGGAAGACGTCGCCCTCGTACCAGAGCGTCAGCGTGGTGGTGTTGTCTCTCGGCACCGACCGCTGGAACGGGACCGTGAGCCAGGCGCCCTGGCGGGTGAACAGCGCGCCGTCTCCGCCGGCGTCGTCCACGCGGTAGACTTCCAGATCCGGATTCAGCGTGAAAGTCGCCGCGGTGAGGGGGTCCGAACGGGCCGTGATTTCCAGGGTCGTCTTCATGTGCATGCGCCTTCCGCCACGCTCCAGGGATCCCACGATATCGTAGTGGTCGAGGGACAGCAGCGGACCCCGGACCGTCTCTTCTTCTGAGGCGCGGCCGGCCCGGACGGTGCGGCCGGACGGTCCCTCCGGCCCCGGCGAGAAACGGCACCAGACCACAGGGGGACTGATGTCCGGATTCCTGGGGAAACCGCTCTTCTGGACCAGGCTGACCGATTCCGATTCATAGGGGCTGTTCGTATAGACGAGCCACCGGTCCGATTCCGCGAGATCGATCTCTGCCTGCAGGAAGTCCGGATGCGTGTGGGCGAGGGAGAAGCGTTCCCGGGCGGGCCGCATGTCCAGCAGGTAATCCCGGTCGACGCGGTTCAGCAGGGCTTTTGCCCGGTCGAATGCCCGCCCGCCCCCGACGCGCGAAAGCGCCACGCCTTCCACCAGGCGCTCATATCCCTCGGGCGCCAGGACCAGCACCACCCGGTCGAACCGCGTCGTATAGATATCACCGGCAGTACGGGCGTACTTGTTCATCTGGTGACGCTCGACGTGGTCCTGAGGCGTAAAGGTGAATCGCCCCGCGCCCACGAGGACCGCACGCCCGATCCGGTCTCCGGAGAACCCGGGCATCAGCAGGCCGTCTTCGATCTCGAATGTCCCGGCGGGCCGCTCGATCGTCAGGTGGTCGAAAGCGTAGACCTCGTCCTCGCGCAGGGAGAACCGGAAGCCGAGGTGGGCCGTCAGCAAAGGCTTGAACCGTTCGGCTATCCATCCGTCCCCATGCCGCTCGAAATGGACGTCCCACAGTTCGGCCGAAAGCCGCTCATCCTCTTCGAAAAAAACGTTTAGCCGTACTTCAGGGCGGGCGAGGTAGCTGTCCAACGCGTGACGCTTCCTCAGCCTGATCCTGGCACCGCCGTACCGTTCGGCCAGGGAGGGACCGCCATCGTCGAGGACCTCTTCGAGGGGGTTTTCGCCAATCCGCCGGCCATTCAGCTGCTGGTACAACTCCGCCAGGGCCGCTTCGATGGACGGGCCCGGGATGCTGGGACGGTCTACGGTCGACGGACCCTCGCTCGCAAGTTCGTCGATCTCGGCGTCTGCTGGATGCGGGGTATCGGCTGAGCGGTCGACGACCGCCGGACCATCGATAGCCTGGGGATGCGGTGCCGCCGCGCGGGCGCTTGTGGTATCGGATGCGAGGGAAAAGAGATTGAACAGCAGGCCCGACAGGAGGGCGGGCAACAACGGGGACTTCGGACGTGGCGGGATGGCGATCATGACCGTTTCCTGAACGCGGAATGCATGTCCCTAGTCCATCGAATCCCGGATTTCTATCAGGCTGGACCGCAACCACTGGATGAGTTCGGATTGGGAGGAGGAATCGGCCGTGCGGGCATTCCGCGCGCCAGCGGCCGCTTGCTCTGCGCCAGGGGCCGACTGCTCGTCGGCGGCGGCCTGTGTTACGCCGGGGGCCGCTTGCTCGCCAGGGGCCGCTTGCTCGCCGGGGGCTGCCAGCTCCGTGCTAGTCGTCGCCTGTCCCCCGGGATCCGCTTTCACAGTGCCGGGCGCTGCCTTCTCCACGGCGCCGGAGGCGCGTTCCGCGGTTCGGCCCGCCTTCTCCGCGCCCCGGTTCGCCGCGGCTTCCTGAAGCTTCTTCCGGGCGCCGGCGATCGTGTAACCTTCGTCCCGGGTGAGCTGCTTGATCCTGCGGATGAGCTCGATGTCTTTCTCCCGGTACATCCGCTTGCCGGCGCGGTTCCGCTTGATGCGAAGCTGGCCGAACTGGTCTTCCCAGAACCGGAGTACGGACGGCTCGAGTTCGAGCATGGTCGAGACTTCGCTGCTGGAATAATACAGCTTGCTCATCGTTTCCCTTCCCGACCGCGGATCAGCACGCGAATGGGCGAACCCTCGAATACGAAGGCTTCCCGGAGCCGGTTCGACAGATACCGCCTATACGAATCCGGGATCGCGTCCGGGTGATTCACGAAAAACACGAAGGTGGGCGGCGCGTTCTGCACCTGCGTGCAGTAAAGGATGCTGGTCGCCCGCCCGTCCGGCGCGGCCGGGGGCGGATAGTAGGACGTGATGCTTTCCACGACGCGGTTCAGCTCGCCGGTGGATACCCGGAGTGAACACATTTCGTGGACGTGCCGCGTCTTCTGCATGATCTGGGTCACCCCGCGGCGGGTCTCGGCCGAAACGAACAGAATCGGCGCGTAGTCGGCGAACCGGAGGTACTCCCTGGCCGTCTGGGCGTAGGCCTCGGTCGGATGCTCGGTCCGGTCCACCAGGTCCCACTTGTTGAAGGCGATGACCAGCCCCTTCCCGGCCTCGTCCACCTGCGAGACGATCCGCTGCTCCTGCGTGGCCAGGCCGTCGACGGCGTCCACCAGGAGTACCGCCACGTCGCAGCGCGCTATGCTCCGCATCGTCCGCGTCAAACTGTAGAACTCGATGTCGCTTCTAATGCGGGACCGGCGCCGGAGGCCGGCCGTATCGATCAGGTTGTACTTCACGCCCTGCCGGGTGATTTTCGTGTCCACCGAGTCCCGCGTAGTGCCGGGGACGTCGGAGACGATCACCGTGTCCCTGCCCACGATGGCGTTGACCAGGGACGATTTACCCACGTTGGGTCGGCCCACGATCGCCACCTTGATCGCGCCGTCTTCCTCCTCCTCGACGGGCTCGGGTTCGGGCATCCGCTCCGCCAGCAGGTCCATCAGGTCGCCCGTGTTGCGTCCCTTCAGGGCGGAGATCATCATGGGCTCGCCCAGCCCCAGGGCGCCGAACTCGTAGGCGTGGTTCTCCTGGGCGCCGCTGTCCACCTTGTTGGCGACGACGATGACCTGCTTGCCGGCCTTGCGGACGACTTCGGCAGCCTTCTGGTCCAGGGGCGTGATGCCCGTGCGGACGTCCGTGACCAGCAGGATCACGTCGGCTTCGCTGACGGCCAGCCGGGCCTGCTGCTCGATGGCCGCCTCCATGGGCTCATCGGATTCCGGGACCAGGCCGCCTGTGTCCACCACGGTGAATTTCTTCCCGAACCAGTCCGCGTCGGCGTAGTGCCGGTCCCGCGTGATGCCCGGTGCGTCGTGCACGATGGCGTCTCGCCGGCCGATCATCCGGTTGAACAGCACCGACTTGCCCACGTTGGGGCGTCCTATGATGGCGATGACAGGGGACATGTTGCCTTACCGTTCGTATGCTCCTCCCAGCCCCGGAAGTTCCCGCACGTGGCCGGGAAAGAGTTCCACCGGCACCCCGATCCGCTCGCTCAGGCCGGGCAGGTTCATGTCGTCCAGCAGCAGGCCGTCGTCGTTCAGCACATTCGGCGGAAGGTACACGCGGTCGCCCGTTTCCTCGTCCTTCAGCGCGCGGAGGATGTCCCGGCCGGTCAGCAGTCCCGACACCGTAATCCCCGGGCCGAAGAACGTGTTCTCCGCCACAACCAGCTTCGCTTCTACGTGTTCCACCCGGTTCAGGGGATCCACGAGCGACATCCGGACCACGTCCTTTGCCAGTTCGGCCGTGACCAGCGTCGTCCGGAGCGGTTCGGACGCCTTATCGGGAAGCGAACGCATCTGTTCGCCCATTTCGGTTTCGAACTGCGTGACCATGCCGACGCCGTTCTCCACGACGGGGCAGTCCTCGTAGAAGGACGGCGGAGGAAAGGGCGTGGAAGACATCAGGTACCATTCGTCGGACAGATACACCAGCGGATGCCCGAGCCGTTCGCGGAGTTCCTCCTGCCATGCGCCGACCGTATCGATCATGCGCCGGGCGTAATCCACGGTGACCGGTTCGAGGTGATACAGTCCCTGGCGGTGCGAGGTAAGGCCGACGGGCACAATGGAGATAGACTCTACCGCGGGATACAGTTCGGCCAGGTCGTCCACGGTCTGCCGCAGCGCTGGGCCGTCGTTGAGTTCGGGACAGAGGACGATCTGCGTCTCGATCAGGATGCCTCCGTCCGCCAGCCGCCGGAGGATGGGCATGACGTCCTTCGCCTTGGGCGCGCCCAGCAGCATCCGGCGCAGTTCCGGGTCCGTGGCGTGGACCGACACGTAGATCGGACTCAGGCGCTGCACGATGATCCGGTCGAGGTACGCGTCGGAGGCGAAGGCCAGCGTCACGTAGTTGCCGTAGAGAAACGTGAGGCGCACGTCCTCGTCCTGGAAGTATACGGCCTTGCGCATGCCCTTCGGATTCTGGTGGATGAAGCAGAACACGCATTTGTTCGCGCAGGCCTGGTAGGGCGGCTCGTGTAGAGACAGGCCGAGGTCTTCATCCGGATCCTTCTCCACGTCGATCAGCACCCGGTTTCCATTGGCCTGGAGAATGTCGAGCTCCAACACGTCTTCGCTGGACCAGAACCGGTAGTCGAGGGAATCCCTGACCCGGGCCTGGTTGATCCGGATCAACCGGTCTCCGGGGACCAGGCCGACATGATCCGCGATGCTGTCCGGACGCACCTGTTCTATCCGCATATCACCTAACACTTTGAAATATCAGTGACAACAAAGCGTCATCACAAGCAATCGTTTAGGTATCTCCATTTAACGAATTGCGACCCTTGGAAATATAGAGAATCGGACCCTTGCTGTCAAGAGGATTGGCGCGTTCCGAAGCCCGTGGATGGCGAGCCTGGGAACCCGTGGATGGTGCGCCTGAATGCCTGCATGCGAAGGGTGCCGACAACCGGAAAACGTAGCCGACCGGACGCGGACTTTTCGCTTGCCCGCGGCGCCGCCGTCGGACTATATTGGATAAGTTGACCCGCAAGACGGAACTGCGGGTGTAAGCGTATGATTTTACAATCTTTACAGGCCATTGCGCGGTACTGCACAATCGGCGAACTGCGTCTGTTATCAGCGTTTCGCCTTCTTCCGGCGCCGCGCCTGTGACCGGTGCCGCACCAGTTATCGTCGCCGCGCCTGTTTTTAAATCGGAGAATCCCGGGGAAACACCGATGCCTCCCAAAACCATGTACGAGAAGGTCTGGGACCAACACGTCGTCAGGGAGATGCCCGACGGGCTCACCGTCCTGTACATCGACGCCCACCTGATCCACGAGGTGACCTCTCCGCAGGCTTTCGAAGGGCTGCGGGCCGCGGGCCGGAAGCTCAGGCGGCCCGACCTGACCTACGCCACGATGGACCACAACGTGCCCACCACCGACCGCTCCCTGCCCATGACCGACGAGATCGCGCGCCTGCAGGTGGACATGCTGGCCCGGAATTGCGAGGCGTTCGGCGTGCCCCTGTACGATCTCGACTCGCCCCGTAACGGGATCGTCCACGTGATCGGTCCGGAACTGGGCATCACGCAGCCGGGCAGGACCATGGTCTGCGGCGACAGCCACACGTCCACCCACGGCGCCTTCGGCGCGCTGGCCTTCGGAATCGGCACGAGCGAGGTCGAGCACGTCATGGCCACGCAGTGCCTTCTCCAGAAGCGCTCCCGGACCTTCGAGATCCGCGTGGACGGCGTGTTGAGCGAAGGGGTGACGGCCAAGGACATCATCCTGAACATCATCCGCCGCACCGGTACGGCCGGGGGCACGGGCACGGTCATCGAGTACGCGGGCAGCACGATCCGCGGTCTTACGATGGACGAACGGATGACGATCTGCAACATGTCCATCGAACTGGGCGCCCGGGCCGGCCTCATCGCGCCGGACGACACGACCTTCGAGTACCTGGCAGGGCGGGAGTTCGCTCCGGAAGGCGCTATGTTCGACCGGGCCGTGACGGAGTGGCGAACGCTGGCCACCGACGACGGGGCCGAATTCGACGAACGGCTTGCGCTGAAGGCGGACGAGATCGTGCCCCAGGTGTCGTGGGGCACCAACCCCGGCATGGTGACGGACGTGACCGGCGTCGTGCCCGACCCCGGCGGGATGGACAGCGAGAACGACCGTCGCGCGGCCGAAAAGGCCCTCTCCTACATGGCGCTCGAACCCAACACGTCGATCACGGATATCGAGATCGACCGCGTCTTCATAGGCAGCTGTACCAATTCCCGGTTGAGCGACCTGCGGGCGGCCGCGGACGTCATCAAGGGCCGCCGCGTATCGCCGCGGGTGACCGCCCTGGTGGTGCCCGGGTCCCACGCGGTCAAGCAGCAGGCCGAGGCCGAGGGACTGGACCGTGTGTTCCTGGAGGCCGGCTTCGAATGGCGCGAGGCCGGTTGCAGCATGTGCCTGGGCATGAACCCGGACATCCTGCAGCCCGGCGAGCGGTGCGCCAGCACCTCGAACCGCAATTTCGAAGGCCGGCAGGGCCGCAACGGACGCACGCACCTGGTCAGTCCGGCCATGGCCGCGGCGGCCGCCGTCGCCGGCCATTTCGTCGACGTGAGAGACTGGTAAGGCAAACCGAAACGGCGCCAATCGAAAACGACGCCAACCGGAAACGGAGCATGGCATGGCGGAACCCTTTACCACGCACTCTGGCCTGGCCGTCCCGCTCGACCGGATCAACGTGGACACGGACCAGATCATCCCCAAGCAGTTCCTGAAACGGATCGAGCGCACGGGCTTCGGCCAGTTCCTGTTCTACGACTGGCGGTTCAAGGGCGACGGCTCGCCCGATTCCGGTTTCGTGCTCAACGAAGACCGCTTCCGGGACGCCACGATCCTGGTAACCGGGGACAACTTCGGCTGCGGGAGTTCCCGCGAGCACGCGCCCTGGGCCCTGCAGGACTTCGGCTTTCGCGTGATCATCGCGCCGTCCTTCGCGGACATCTTCTACAACAACTGCTTCAAGAACGGACTGCTTCCCGTCGTGCTGCCCGGCGATACCGTGCGCCGCATGCTCCGGAACGCGGCGGAACAGCACCCCTATTCCGTCTCGGTGGACCTCGAACGGCAGGTCGTCACCGAGCCCGGCGGCGCGTCCCACCCCTTCGAGGTCGACCCCTTCCTCAAGCACTTCATCCTGGAGGGTCTGGACGAAATCGGCTGGACCCTGCAATTCGAGGACGACATAGCGGCGTATGAACGTACCCAGTGTACCGGTTGACCAACTGCTCGCGCTGTCCAAGGCCAGCGACGAAATGTCGCGCAGCGTGTTTCACCGGGACCGTAACGCCACCCTGCGCTCGGTGACCCGGTGCGTCTACGACCTGCTCGACGCCGAGTACTGCGGCATCTTCCTGGTGCCTGACGACGCGCCCCACGAACTGGAACTGACGGCGCAGTACTCCGATCTGTCCGGCCACGGCGATCCGCCGCCCGTCCGCCTGCGGATCCACAGTGCCGCGAAGGGCGGCATGACCGGCCACATCGCCGACCAGGGGGACGTGGTACGCCTGCGCGGGACGCAGATCACCGAGAGTCCCTTCTATACCGCGGAAGACCGAGAGTACCTGGCGAGCAAGCAGTTGCAGTCCCTCCTCGCCATTCCCCTCAAGGACCATAAGAACGTCGTCCTGGGACTCGTCAAGGTGGAGAACAAAAAGTCGCCGGACGGCCCGAACGGTTCGGGCTGTCCGCTCTCGAGAGACGGCTTCGATGAAGCGGACGAATACATTGCCCGGATCCTGGCCAACAAGATCGTCATCGTCCTGGAGCATCTGAGAACGGTCTCCGTCAATCGCGACCTGGTGCACGCCATCCACACGACCCGCGACCGCTCGTCCATGCTCGAGGAGATCCTCTATCGCAGCCGGGCGCTGGTTCGGTGCGACCGGGGTGACTTCATCTCCTGGAACGAGACGCTGGGCGACCTGGTCATCGCCGCCCAACTGGGAGAGGCCACTTTCCCGGAGGGCAGTCCCGTCCCCACACCCAGCATCGTGCGCCGTCTCTGGGACGATCCATCCTTGACCGAGATTCGCATCCCCGACGTGTCGGCCGACCCGGACTATCGCGCCATGGACGGCCGGACGAAGTGCCAGATCGCGGTCAAGCTCCAGTTCGAGGGCCGGCGTATCGGCATCCTGAGCGTGGAATCCTACGAGGTGGACGCCTTTGACGATCACGACCTTGAGATGCTGCACTGGCTCGCCCATTACGCGGCAATCGCCTACCAGGTCGTCGGGCGGGAAGCCCAGTTCAGGGGGATCGTGCAGCGCCTGGTCGAACACTCTCCGCCCCGCGACGAGATCCTGAACCGGATTCTCGTCAGCGTTCGGTCGATCTATGGGTTTACGGACGGCATCATCTACATCGTCGACTACACGGACCGGATGCTCCACTGCCTGTCCTATATCGGTTGCGAGGGTTTCGACGGCGACCTTTCCCGCCTGAGCTTCCGTTTCGACGAACAGGCGCTGGCGACCAGGGCGTTCCGGGAACGAAAAGGCTATCTCTGCATGGATCCGCAGTCGGATCCCCAGATCAGTCCCCGCGCCCTGCGCATACTGAAATTCGACGTGCCCATCGTCGTCATGCCGCTGCTCTACGATCAGAAAGTCGTGGGCGTATTCACCTTGTGGAGCCAGAGCGGGCAGGTCGCCCCCGGCGAGCGCCATCTGGCCGAAATGGAGCCCTTTGCGCGGCTGGCCGCCGCGAACATCGCGCTGTCGGAGACCGAACGGCACCGCAGCACGGTTTTGGAATCCATCCAGGAGATCCTGACCCTGATGCAGACCGAGTTGTCCAGGGAGAAGAACTTGCGCCTCATTCTCCACGGCGTGCAGATGGCCGGCTTCGACCGGGTGCGCATATTCGCAGTCGACGAAACGGGGGAAAAACTCGTCGGCATCGATTCGGTCGGCATGGACGACCCGGACGATTTCACAGGCTATACGATCATCATCAAGGACAATCCATACACGGAATCCGTGGCCAGGCAATCCAGGACCAGGCCCTCGGCATGCTGGTTCGACCCCGCCGATTCCGCGTCTCTTGGCCGCTCTCCAGACGCCGCGGCGCTGGGCAAGGACGACGACCTGCCCTGGCTGGCCGTGCCGCTGGTCATCGCGGGACAGTTCTACGGTCTGATCGGCGCGGACAATATGCGGACCCGGCACGATATCACCCCGGACCACCTGGAATTCATGACCGTCATCGGCGCACTGGCGGCGCAGGTCATCGCAAACTCCCAGACCGTGGAACTCCTGCGCGACCGTACCCGTGCCGAGGCGCGCAGCGAACTTGCCCAGCGGACGCTGCACGCGCTGAAAACTCCGGCGATGGCCACGCAGATCTTCCTGAGGCACCTCAACCAGACGATACGCGACAAGACGCCCGATAACGGCCAGGCGGGGGAACTCATGAGCAAGATCCGGGGCCAGATAGACCGTATCGCCGCGATCGCCGAAGATATGCAGCGCCTGACCAAGCTGACCCTCACGCCGAAGCGAAGGGTGGACATCAACGACGTCGTGCGGCGCACGGTCATGGACGGCCTGATCGGCGAGGCGTGCCAGGCGGAATTCGATTTCGCGGATCCGCCGCCCTTTGTCGAAGTCAACGTGGAGGAGATCGATCAGGTGATAACCGAACTGACCGGCAATGCCTGGAAGGTCATGGAGTACAGCGGACGCATTCACGTTTCCACGCGGCTCGGCCTCGCTTCGCAATACCCCCGGCTGATCCGCCGGGGAAACGGCCAGTATGTACTGATCAACATCCGCGACACGGGGCCCGGAATCCCGGAATCCGTGCGCAAGGAGCTTTTCAGTGCCGGCGTGTCGACTACCGGCGGATCCGGTCTCGGGCTGTATGCCATACGGACCATCGCCGAGGAGCACCAGGGCGAAGTCTGGCTCGAGGATACCGGTCCGCACGGCGCCACCTTCACCTTCGCTCTGCCCCTGGCGTACTGAGTCGGTTCCGACCGCCGAACGGGCGACACTCTTTGACGAGTTAAGTCGGTGCCGACTGCCGAACGGGCAAAACGCTTTGACGGTCTGAGTGTGTTATGGCCAAACCCCTCGTACTCCTCCTCGATGACGACCCCGCCATCACCGACGCCGTTTCCCTCGACCTGGAACCGGATTTCGACGTGATCTGCGCCGGCGGCGTGGACGAAGGCGTGGACCGGATCGGCAACGCACGCGGCGCCGTCGACGTGGCGGTGATCGACATGTGGATCGAAACGGACCGGGAAGGCGGACTCGAAGCGATCCGGCGCATCCGGGCCCTCGAGTCTCCGCCGGAATGCGTCGTGCTGACCGCGTACGGGACCCAGCCCAATATCGTCAACTGCATGGAAGCGGGCGCTTTCAGCTACGTGGAGAAATCGGGCCGCGCCGACGACACCACCGGTCTCCTGGTCACGGCCATCAAACGGGCGCTGGAGACGCGCCATCTGAAACAGCTCGAGGCGGCACAGGAGCAGATCAAGGCGGACGAGCGCCTCAAGCAGGATATCCAGCGCGCCTACGAGATCCAGCGTTCCATGCTGCCCCAGGAGGACCTTCAGCACGCCGGCATGCAGTTCACCGGCTACTGCCGTCCGGCCGAGAACGTGGGGGGCGACTACTACGACTATTTCGTATTGCCCGACGAGCGGGTCGGCCTGCTGATCGGCGACGTCACCGGCCACGGGTTCAACGCGAGCCTGATCATGGCCATGGCCCGCAGTTGCCGGGCCACCCAGACCCGGATCGACCCGGACGTCGCCCCGGTCATGGACGCCCTCAACCGGATCGTGCAGACGACCGGTCCCGACTGGCTGTTCATGACGGCCTGCTACCTGGTGATCGATCCGGACGCACAGCGGTACGCTTACGCCAACGCAGGCCATCACTTTCCCCTTCACTACCGTGCGGACACGCACACGGCCGAGCCCCTGGAGTCCACCGGCCCCCTGCTGGGGATCGACGCCGACACGACCTTCGAGGCCGTGGAACGGCCGTGGAGCCCGGGCGACGCCCTGGTCCTGTTTTCGGACGGGATCGTCGAAGCGGAGAACGCCACCGAAGAAACCTTCGGCGAAGACCGCCTGCGGGAGGTCGTGGAGTCCCACGGACACCGGCCGCCGTCGGACCTGAAGCAGCAGATCATCGATGCCGTCGAGGCGTTCAGCCAGGGCGTGCCGTTTGTGGACGACGTGACGCTCCTGGTGGCCAAGCTCTAAAATCTACGTAGCGCGTTGCCGCCGGGGTGCACGCGGGACCTTACGCCGAGTATTACATTTTGAAGATCATCGAAGAACCCTTGACTATGCTGGCCGAACACGGCCGTGTACCCATCGCCTACGAGGTGAGATCCCGTTTCCGGGCCGACCCGGCGGACGGCGGCCTGGGGGGTATCGCGCTGGTGGAAGAACCGGAGGATCCCCCTTACGTCAAGGACTACGATCAGACCTCCGAAGAAGGGCCTGCCCGGTGGCCCGCGCGGTGGCTCGACCGGTGGGACACATCGGCGTGGGGATTGCTCGCAGCCTACGACGGTTCCCGGCGGGTGGGCGGCGCGTTGCTGGCCCGTCGCACGCCGAACGTGAACATGCTGGAAGGGCGGGACGACCTCCTGGTACTGTGGGACCTGCGCGTCCACCCCGACCATCGCGGGACCGGCGTGGGACGGCAGCTTTTCGAAGCCACGGTGGATTGGGGACGACGCCACGGTTGTGTCGAGATCAAGATCGAAACCCAGAATACCAACGTGCCCGCGTGCCGGTTCTATGCCCGCCAGGGGTGCCGCCTGGGCGCCATCATTTCCAACGTCTACGAGGAGTTCCCCGACGAGCTTCAGTTGATCTGGCGCATGCCGCTGTGACGGGCATTTCCGCCTTGCGTCCGGGTTTCGCCGGCTTATAATGAAGAATATCCGGCAGGCCGGGATGTCTCGCGGCAACGAACCATCCTGTGCGCTTCATTCTGCAGTAACGATACGCGGTGCGTCGCTCCCCGTATCGGTTACCGGCATATCAATTGTACAATTGTACAATTAGCACGTTAGTCTGAAACGATCACAGACGACAACCGCAACAGAAACGCCGGAGCACGCCATGCGTCCCACGCCACTGACCCCATCCCAGCGCCGTAGCTTCGAGGAGGACGGCTACCTCGTCGTCCCGGGCGCGCTGGACCCTGCGCAGATCGAAGCGCTCACAGAGACGGGCGACCGGCTCATGGAAGGCTTCGAGTATCCCGACTACTACGCCCACCGCCGTCCCGGTCTCGTGCAGGAACAGCCCTTTCTGGACCTCGTAACGAACGAGCGCACGGTCCCGCTGATCGTGGCGCTGCTCGGTTTCAACATCCACATCACGAATACCGCGCTCATCTACAAGCACCCGGAGGCGCCCGGCGATACCGGCCAGGTCAACTGGCACCGCGACGTGGGCGTTTCGCTGGACGTGGGCCACGTGGTGCTTCCCTTCGTCGGCCTGAAGATCGGCTACTGCCTGACGGAATTTCCCGAACCGGACACGGGGGCGACCATGTTCGTCCGCGGCAGCAACAACATGAAGTCCGCGCTGCCGATACGAAAGGGCCAGATCCATCCGGACGAATACGTGCAGCCGGTCCTTCGGGCAGGCGACGCCTTCCTCTTCGAAAACCGGACCTACCACGCAGCCGGACTGAACTTCGCCAAACAGATCGCCAAAGTTGTCATCTACGGTTACCACTACCGCTGGATCAAGCCGGACCACTACATGCGGTTCCACAACGGCGTGCCGCAGCCCGATGCCGGCCTGCTCGCTGATACCGACGACATCGGACGCCAGTTGCTGGGCGCCACCGTGGACTCCGAAGGTCGCGAGGCGCCCGACGGCATCGACTGGCCCATCCGGGAATGGGCCGAGCGGCACGGACTCGACGTGGCGCAGCACACCCATACTATAGAAGCCTGATCGGAAGCCCGATCAAAAGCCCGATCTGTGGCCTGATCGGTGGCCTGATCACTAGCCCGGTTGAAAACCGATCGCAAGCCCCATCGAATGCCTGACCCAAATGTTGCCCGGCAGGAATCCATGTACCTGAAGCACATGCTTCCCCATCAACTGCACGAGGCGGTAAAGCGGGGCGACCCGCTGCTGGTCCCCGCCGGCTGCATCGAGACCCACGGCCCCCACATGGCCATCGGTCACGACACCATCATCGTGGAGGAGATCTGCGCGCGCGTGGCGAAGCGCCTGGACGCGGTCATCTCGCCGCCCTTCGATTTCGGTCCCACCGGTTACGCGCTGGGCGGTCCCGAGGACGGCACCATCGACCCCGATTACGATGCCTTCGGGTCGTACGTGAAGTCGATCCTGCGCAACTTCCTGGAGATGGGCTTCGGGCGGGTCTACGTGATGATCATGCACCAGGGCATGGAGGCCCCGCTGGCACTGGCATTCAAGAAAGCCGCGGCGGAACTGTCCTTCGAATTGGTCCTGGCCGAAGGCAAGCCCCGGGGATGGTGGGCGGACGCCGGGATGTCCCGAGAGGCCCGCCGGTTTGGCCGAGTCCAGGTCCACCCCATGATCCTTCCCGCCGCATCCCCGCCCGCCGGCGGCGACCACGCCGGATACAACGAGACTTCCTTCCTGCTGGCTACGCGCCCTGAACTGGTGGACCAGGGCCGCCTCGACGAAAACGCGCCGTGGTACTGCCGGCAGGACGAAGACCGGAACAGCTGGACGGCCAATGCGGGGCACGGGGAGGCCATGGTCGAGGCAGTCGTCGATGCGTGGGTCGAATTACTGCAGCACTGAATACTACTGAATACAAATCGAAGCGTCTAACTGAAGCGTTTCACTGTGGAAAGGAGCAATACATGCGGTCCATTTTCGTCGGTATCGAGTACGCCGGCAAGTCTACCCTGATCGATCACCTGGACGCCTATTACCAGAAACGGCGGCGCCGGACCCACCTCGACGATCACTTTACCATACCGGACGCTTCCCTGAGTCCCGTTTCCCGGGCCCAGTACGTCCACTATCCCGACGACGTGAAAGAACGCATGCAGCGGATGCAACTGCACTACCACGTGGAGGTCATCCGCAACTACCCCCACACCCTGATCGCCGGCTGGCACATCGAGGAGAAGGTCTACTGCGACGTATACGGCAGCGTGGAGGGGAATCCCTACTACCCCAACTACGTCCAACACAACCAGCGGCACTACGAGGTGCTGGTCCTTGAAGCCCGGCTGCCCGACGTCGTGCTGATCCACCTCACCGCCGACGACGAAGCGATCCGCGAGCGCATGCGCACTGATCCCCACGAGTACCAGATCATCGACGAGAAGGACATCCCCGATCTCAAGAAACGCTTCGAGGACGAGGTCGACCGGTCGCTCCTTACGCGCAACGGACACCTGATCACACTGGATACGACCGAAAAATCACCCGCGGAAACACTGGACGAACTGCTGCTGAAGACCGATCCGCTGGTGACCGACGGCGAACTGGCCATGCGGGCCATGCCGGTGCCAGATTGGGACTACGAAGTCAGGTACGAGCACGGGGTAAGGAAGATGGTGTAGGGGTGGTGTAGGGGGAAGTTACAGGTTTTTTGTGTTTTTTTAAGTTTTTTTTGAATCCATAACGAGATCGTGGGTTTCGATTCCGACGATTCAAGTATGGACCCATTCGAAGGGAAGGCTGGCTTGTAGGGAAGGCAGGACAGTATTGAGGGCGTTATACGTCCAAGGAGTCAGACGATGACCGAGATATCCCGTGATAACTTGACCTTCGGCGCACAGATCGTAACTGCCGTTGGAATGTTCATTGTGACCCTGGGCATCTTGTTCATCGCAACGCTTACTTATCTGGATCGGGAAGACCAGGGATTCAGGAATGAGATTCGGACCGACCTCACAGAAATCCGTGCGGCGATGAGAGATATGAACAATCGTCTCGACAACATCAACACCCGACTCGGAAGGGTCGAGGGTTTTCTGCGTGTACCCGGTAACGACAGCGAATGACGCCTACGCCGCCAGGCCCTTGCCCTGGGCTTCCTTGATGCACTCGGCGAGGATGGGCACGCCTTCGCGGATATCCTCGATCGTGGGGAACCCGAATGCAATGCGCAGGTAAGGGATGTCCTCGTTCGCGGCGCTGAAGGACTGTCCGAGACTGTAGTAAACCCCGCGCCCTGCCGCCAGTTGCAGCGCTTTCCGCGTGTCCGTCGCCGAGGGGATGCGCACCCATACGAACATGCCGCCGGGCGGATCCGTCCACCACACCTCCTCGCCCAGATCACTGAAGTGGGTCGCCAGTGATTCGACCAGGGCGTCCTTGCGCGCCTTCATGACCTCGTTCACTTCGCGGATGTGATCCCAGAGATGATCGCCCAGGTATTCGGCCACGATCATGCTCGCCAGCGCGTTGGTCCCGCCGTCCATCTTGTTCGCCATGATCCGCTGCTGCAGTGCCTCCGGCGCCATGAAGTAGCCCTGCCGGACGCCCGGTCCGAGGATCTTGGAAAAGGAGCCGACGTATACGACCCGGCCGTCTTCATCGAGGTGGTACAGGTTCGGCGGCACCGGATCGGACTGGAAAACGAGATCGGCGTAACAGTGGTCTTCGACGACCAGCGTGTCGAACTCCCCCGCCAGTTCGAGGAGGCGCTTGCGACGCTCCAGGGACAGGATGGAGCCGGTGGGATTGTGATGGGTGGGGATGGTGTAGATGAACTTCGGCGGCGTGCCCGCCTCGACAAGCCCTTTGAGCACGGTCTCCAGTTCATCCGGCACGAGCCCCTGATCGTCGACAGGCGCCGGCGCGATGCGCACCTGCCGGCTCCGGAACACGCTCAGCGATCCGCCGTAGGTGAAGGCTTCCGCGACGATCGTATCTCCCTGCGACGCGAAGGCCTCCGTGATCAACTGGAGCGCCTGCATGGAACCGGACGTCAGCACGATCTCTTCCAGGGGCACCGCCCGGCCACCGCCGCGTTCGAAGCGCTCCGACGCGATGGCCCGCAAGGGTTCGTAACCGCGGCCGTCCGGGTAATTCACCAGTTCCGGGCCCCGGGCCCTGATGACTTTCGCGGCGGCCTCCGCCAGCGCGTCCGAAGGGAAGGACAGCGGATCGGGTCTCCCCGCGCCGAAATTAATCTCACGCATGGACCTGCTCCTGTAAGGTGGCGGTTCCGCCGTTGTGGGTATTTCAGATTCTCGATGCACAGGTATGTCGACCTCGGAATGTAGAACGGCCGTCCCGTGCCTGTCAACCGGTTCTGCGTGGGTCTGGGGCGTAAGCGGGAGCTTAGCGAGGCGGCCACCAGGGCGGACCGGGGGCGGATGGGGGCGGACCGCGAGCGGATCAGGGAAGGACCGGAGAGGACCCGGAGCGCGAACTACGGGACAACGTGGGTGGCGTTGACAGGATATTCAGCGCATCCTACATTGATCCTACCTGACCCTGTAGGTCGCATCCATCGGCTATTCAACCATGATCCTGTTCCGATTCCTCCTGCTGTTCAGTACACTCACGTCATTAGCGGCTGTTGCCGAAGCGCAGGACCAGCGGCAGGATCGGGCACCGCAGGCGCAGCCCCCGATCCGTGTCGAGGTCCCCCTCTTCGAGGGCGGCCAGGGACTGGAGTTCTTCCTCGCGTGCGCCCGGACCTACGAACAGGAGCACGAAGGCGTGGTGATCGACCTCTACGGCGATCCGCGCATCCACGACAAGGTGCGGGTGCGCATCCTGGAACGGTCCTTCCCCGAGGTCACCAACGCACGCCTCAACTACTGGGCGCTCATCCGCAACGGCGACCTGCTGCCCCTGGACGAGTTCCTCGACCAGCCCAACTGGGAGGGCGACCGCGCCTGGCGCGAATCGTTCCTGCCCGGGACCCTGGCCCAGTACACCCACAAGGGAAAGACCTACGGCATCCCCCTGATGGCCTCGGCATACGCCGTCTGGTACAACAAGAACATGTTCGAGGAAAACGGCTGGGAGCCGGCGACGACCTGGGAGGAGTTCATCGCCCTGTGCGAGGAGATCAAGGCCGCCGGGATGTGGCCTCTCGCCTTCCAGGGCCGGTACCCGGGCTACGTACAGGTCGTGATCGATCACGGCTACTACCACCTCGCCGGACCTGACCGTTACAACGACCAGAAAAACCTGGTGCCTGGCAGCTTCGACAACCCCGAGTTCATCGAGGCCCTGTCCAACGCGCAGCGGATCGCGCTGAACTACTTCCAGCCGGGCGCCATGGGCATGAGCCACACCGAATCCCAGCTCGAGTTCTTCCTGGGGCATACGGCCATGATCTTCTGCGGTTCGTGGCTCAAAAGCGAGATGCTGGGGAAAATCCCGGACGATTTCCGGCTGGGGTCCTTCAACATCCCGGTGGCGCCGACCGGCAGGGCGGATCCCACGGCCGTCTACGGCGGGTCCGGGTACTATTTCGTCCTGAAGGACAGCGAGAACCCGCTGGCCGGGGTCGAGTTCCTGCGCTTCATGACTTCGCGGCGCATGGCCGGCCTGTTCGCCCGGATGCGCGACATCCCCGTGTCCGTGGCCGGCGTATCCGAAGCGAACCTGACCGAGGACATGGCGGACCTGGCGGACATGCTGAAGAACGCGGCCGTCACCTACGGCACGCCGCCCGGCGAGGGCTATCCGGCCATGACACAGTACTGGATCGACGCCCGGTTCAGGGTGATCACCGGCCAGACCACGCCCGCCGAGGCCGCCGCGGAACTGGAAGCCGCCGCCACTGTCGTTCGCAGGCAGGCCATCGCGCCGGACGAGATCAACATCCGGCACGTCTGGAAACCCAGCCTGCTGATCGGCCTCATGGCCCTGGCCATCGGCTACTGGTCGGCCACGACCTACAAACGCTACCGGGAGCGGCGCCGCGCGGGGAAATCACACGTCGCCGGCCTCCCCTTCCTCGGGCGCACCGACCGGATCATTTTCATCGCGCCCGCCCTGCTGCTCTACGCGGTGTTCGTAATCATCCCGAGCGCGAAATCGTTCCTCTGGAGCCTGAACGAATGGGACGGGCTGACCGACATGCGCTTCACGGGCCTGCTCAACTTCGGCCGGCTGCTCTTCGAAAGCGACGGGTTCTGGATCGCGCTGAACAACAACCTGTTCATCATGTTCGTCATCCCGCTGTTCGTCATTCCCCTTTCCCTGTTCCTGGCCGTGTGCATCAGCCGGCAGATCCGGGGGTCGAAGTTCTTCCGCATCGCCTTCTTCTTCCCGAACATCCTCGGGGCCGTGGCCGCGACGCTCCTCTGGATGCACCTCTACAACCCCCAGGGCGGACCGATCAACGCCGCGCTGGTGGGACTCGGCCTGATCCTGTCCGCGTTAGGCTTCGAGAGCGCGGGAAGCTGGCTGCAGGCCATGGAAGGATTCGCCTGGCTGTCGCAGTCCAACCTGTACTGGGCGCTCATCCCCATGTCCATCTGGGGCGCCTGCGGCTTCAACATGATCCTCTTCCTGGCCGCCATGGAGAGCATTCCCCAGAGCCTCTACGAAGCGGCGGACATCGACGGGGCCTCGTCGTGGCGGCAGTTCTGGACCATCACCCTGCCGCTGATCTGGGAGGTGCTGTCCATCTCCATCGTGTTCATGGTCATCGGCGGGATGAAGGCCTTCGAGACCATCTGGCTCCTGACCAACCAGACGCCCACCACGCAGGTGCACGTCATCGGCACGCTCATGGTACAGGATATGTTCACCGAGTTCAAGATCGGCGAGGCCACGGCCATCGCGGTGCTGCTGTTCATCATGGTCTTCTTCGGCACGGCCGCCACGCTGCGGCTCATGCGAAGGGAAACGGTGGAGTTCTGATGACGCGGACGAGCCAAACGAGCCCGTCGGACTTGAAGAGCAGGACGTCGGCCTGGAATATCGTGATCTATCCGGTCCTGCTCGGTTACCTGGTCATCGTGGTCTACCCGATGGCCTGGCTGCTGTACACGTCGCTCAAGACGGACCGGGAGATCTTCCTGGCGCCCTTCACGCTGCCGGACTGGGCGGACCTGCAGTGGATCAATTTCTCGCGGGCTTGGACGGTGGGGCAGTTCGGGGACTACTTCCTGAACAGCGCGATGCTGACGGTCCTGACGGTGATCCTGTCGCTGCTCTTCGCGGCCATGGCGGCCTATGCCCTGTCGCGGTTCCGCTTCTTCGGGGCGCGGCCCCTGTTCTTCTTCTTCCTGGCCGGCCTGATGGTGCCGCTTCAGCTGGCCATCGTGCCGCTGTTCTTCCAGATGAAAGACCTGATGCTGCTCAATTCCCGGCTGGGATTGCTGCTCGTCTACATCGCCTTCGGCATGCCCTTCGCCATCTTCATCCTGGCGGGTTTCTTCAAGTCGCTGCCGTCCGGACTCCACGAGTCGGCCCTGATGGATGGCGCCGGCGAACTGCGGGCCTTCTGGCACATCATGCTGCCGCTGGCCAAGCCCGCCCTGGTCACCGTCGGCATCTTCGCCTTCCTGGGCACATGGAACGAGTTCTTCATGGCCTTCATGTTCCTGTCGGGCGAGAACGCCGAAAGCCTGCGCACCCTTCCCCTCGGCCTGGCCAACATCACCATCGTGAGCCAGTACCGCAGCGACTGGGGCATGGCTTTCGCCGGCCTGGTGCTCATGATGCTGCCCACCATGGCGGTCTACGCCCTGCTCCAGCGCCAGGTGACGAAGGGGATCACGGTAGGGGCGCTGAAGGGGTGACGCCTGGTAACTACTGGTGGGGCGCCCGAGAGGTGACGCGCCCGAGAGGTGACGCGCGAAACTACGGCTTCGCGATCCAGACCGGTTCGGGCGTGATGCTCGTTTCCGGCGTGGGACCGGTGTCGTCCCATTCCGGTTCGTTCTCCAGCAGGAAGCCCGGCTCAACCGACATGTCGTGATCGCAGCGGATCTGGCAGGACAGCCGTATCTCGCCGAGTGCGCCTTTCTCGGTCAGTACGTCGCGTTCGGCCTCAGTCATCGTGTCCGGTTCGCCCGAGACGAAATGCACGCGGCAGGTCGTGCACTTGGCGTTGCCCCCGCAGCGATGGCCGATGTTCACACCCGTACCCTCGATCGCCAGCACGAGACGCTGTCCCGATTCCACCTCGTGCTCTACGCCGTTTACCGTGAGTTTCGGCATGGTGACACGCTCCTTTCAAGGGTTGTCAATGTTGACAATGTATTAAACGTCGTTAAAACCTCCACCGGCAGCCGGCGCGATCAGCCTGTAGCCGGCGCGCAACCGGTCCGATCAGCCCGTGATATCGTGCCCGAGCCGGTCCCGGGTATGCTCCAGGTCCACCCAGCGGTGCGGCCCGTCGGTCACGGCGTAGCAGACCTCGTACACCGGGTTTTCCGTGGCCTTGAGGGCCAGTTCGATGATCTGCGTAATGTCTTCCTGGCTGCACCAGACCGAACGCAGGAAGGGCTCGGTGGCCTCGTTGTCCTTGTTGACCCAGCCGATGCGCAGGCAGACGACGGAGAAGCCATGGGCGTCGTGGTAGGTGCGGCAGATGCCTTCGCCCCAGACCTTGCTGGCCGAATAGGGTTCCGTGGGACGGGGCGGATCGGTGACCTTGACGATGGGCATGGGGTCGGGCAGCCCTTCGAGGCGGCCTTCGTTGAGCGACTTGTAGGGTTCGGAGAACTGCCCGTACCCCCAGCTCGCCATGACCGAACTCGCGTAGATCAGCCGCCGGATGCCCTCCTCCCGGCAGACTTCCAGTACGTTGTAGGTACCCCGGATATTGCTTTCAAGGATGGTCTCGAAGGAGGCGCCGGGGTCGGGAACCGCGCCGAGATGGACCACCGCGTCCATGCCCGACAGCGCCCGGGACACGGAATCCCGGTCGGTCAGGTCGGCCAGTGAGAAGCGGTCGTCCGGTATGCGAAGGAGGTCCTCGTCGTCGATCCGGTCCGAAGAAGCCGTCCGCCGGCCGCTGCCGTAGACTTCGTAATCATCCTTTCCGCTCAGATGCCGGTAGGTCAGGTTGCCGATCAGTCCGTACGCACCTGTTACGTGCACCTTCAATGGTCTTCCCTCGCTCATTGGTTCCTCCGGTTGAACTTTCCGTGAATCGATTGGGTCAGGACATCCCATCGGTGGCCGCTTCAGGCTTCGTCCATGAATGGATAGCGCCAGTCCGTCGGCGGGACCATGGTTTCCTTGATCGTCCGGGCGCTCATCCAGCGGAGCAGGTTCATCGGGCTGCCCGCCTTGTCGTTCGTGCCCGATGCCCGCGCGCCCCCGAAGGGCTGCTGGCCGACGACGGCCCCGGTGGGCTTGTCGTTGACGTAGAAGTTGCCGGCCGCGTTGCGCAGCGCGTCCGATATGCGCACGATCGCAGCGCGGTTCCGCGCGAAGACGGATCCGGTCAGGGCGTAAGGCGACGTTGTGTCGCAGAGCGCGAGGGTCTCGTCCAGCCGGTCATTCTCGTATACATATATGGTCAGCACGGGACCGAAGATCTCCTCCTCCATGGTCCTGAACCGCGGGTTCGTCGTCACGATGGTCGTGGGCTCGACGAACCAGCCCCGCTCGCCGTCGCATCCGCCGCCGGTGATGATCTCGGCGTCGTCCGCCGACCGGGCGTATTCGATGTAACCGGTGATATTGTCGAAGGCCGCCTCGTCGATCACGGCCGCCATGAAATTCGAGAAATCTACGGGATCGCCGACCCTGATCTGCGAAACCTCCGCCGTGAACCGGTCCCTGAAGGCCGGCCACAGGGAGCGGGGCACATACATCCGGGAGGCCGCGGAACACTTCTGCCCCTGGTATTCGAAGGCGCCGCGCACCGCCGCCGCGACCAGGGCGTCCACGTCCGCCGAGGCGTGGACGAAGATGAAGTCCTTGCCGCCCGTCTCGCCCACGATGCGGGGATAGTGCTTCATGCGCGCCAGGTTGCCCGCCACGGTACGGTACATGCGCTGAAACGTGGCCGTCGATCCGGTGAAGTGAATGCCGGACAGGTCCGGGCTGTCGAGCACGGGGTCGCCCACTTCGGCCCCGGATCCCGGGATGAAGTTGATCACGCCGGGCGGCAGGCCGGCTTCCTGCAGCAACCGCATGACGTGCCAGGCCGAGTAGACAGCGGAGGATGCCGGTTTCCAGAGCACCGCGCAGCCGGTGAGAGCCGGCGCCGTGGGCAGGTTACCGCCGATGGCCGTGAAATTGAAGGGCGTTACGGCGAATACGAATCCCTCGAGGGCCCGGTACTCCAGGCGGTTCCAAACACCCGGCGAGGAAGCGGGCTGGTCGCTCATGAGCTGCGCCAGGTAGCTGACGTTGAACCGCCAGAAGTCGATCAGTTCGCAGGCCGAGTCGATCTCCGCCTGGAAGATCGTCTTGGACTGGCCCAGCATGGTCGCGGCGTTGACCGTCTGGCGCCACGGTCCGGCCAGCAGGTCGGCCGCCTTCATGATGACTGACGCCCGTTGCTCCCAGGGCATGTCCGACCACGCCGCCCGGGCCTTCAGGGCCGCTTCGATGGCCATGCGGACCTCGGCCTCGCCGGCCTTGTGATAGACGCCGAGGTCGAGCCCGTGGTCATGGGGAGCCCGCAGCGGCGCCGTGTTGCCCGTCTTCACCTCCCGGCCGCCGATGATCAGCGGGACCTCTATGGGGGTGGATTTCAGTTCGGCGAGCTTCGCCTTGACGGCCGCTCTTTCGGCCGATCCCGGCGCGTAATCCAGGACCGGTTCGTTGTAGGGCTGGGGCGGGTTGAAGCGTGCGTTGGCCATGCTCCATATGTATCCGGCGCGCGGCCGATGTGTCAACTGTTTTGTAGGCCGTCTGCCGGCGTTCCGCGGCACCATCCGTGGCGCTCCCCACGGCGCTCCCCGCGGCCATTTTACCCTTGCCAGACCCCGCGGAGAAATGAGATATTGGGGGTATAAACCGAGTCAGTCAGGCGATCGACAACAGCAGGGCTCGCGGCGGCGCGGAACAGCGGCCGGCCGGGCCGGGAGTACGGTCATGAGCACCGATCAGGCCAAACAGGAACACGGCATTAAGGCGGTTAACCAGGAATACACGCAGTACGACCAGGTGGAAAAGGAACAGACCTACAACTTGGCCGAAGGCGCGGCGGAGGAGGAATTCGACGAGGAAACGCGGATCCGGACCTGCGACATGAGCCTCTTCCTCCACGGCGGCCCGGAGGGCAGGGCGCAGTTCGCCCGGGACATCGGCGAGGCCATGGAGGGCATCGGTTTCGTGATCCTCGAGAACCACGATATCCCGCCCGACCTGTACGAGGAGGCCGAGCGCAAGGTGGCCGAGTTCTTCACGGACACGCCCATGGCCGACAAGATGAGGTACGAGGCGGAGCGGCACGGTTCGGTCAACCAGGGCTACTTCCCCATCAAGCAGACCAGCCGGATGCATCCCGACCTCGTCGAAGGCTGGGTCTTCTGCCGCAGGGCCTTCAACCTGGGCGAGAACCCGGACTACCGCGAGACGGACTACTGGCCCGCGGCTGGATACGAACCGTTCTTCCGGCAGGTCATCCAGCAACACGAGATGTTGATCCTGCCTCTCATGCAGAGCATCCTCGCCTACCTGGGCTGCGATCCGTCCCTCTACGACGAGAAGCTTACGCGGACGAACTTCGGCTTCCGGCTCAACTACTACCCCCCCATCACCAAAGAGGACGATGAGTCCGGGGCCGGCCGCATGCTGGGCCACGAGGACGTGGACCTGTTCACCATCCTGCCCTCCCACGGGGTGGACGGACTGCAGGTGCTCAACCGCGAGAACATGAAGTGGATCCGCCTCAATCCCCCGGAAGGCAGCATCATCATCAACACGGGCGACTACATGCAGCGGATCACCAACGACCGCCTGCCCTCCACCACGCACCGGGTCAGCAAGCCGCAGGACGCCAGCCTCTTCGGCTCCGCCCGCGTCAGCATCCCCATGGCGGTCTACGTCTGGGAGGAGGAGATGCTCGAGGTGCTGCCCAACACAGGCGAGCCCAAGTACGAACCCATCTCGGCCGTCCAGTTCCACACCCGGACCACGAGCAAGTACTACGGCGACGACTATGCGGTGGATGATGACTGACGGGTGGACGATGACTGAGAACACACGGAGAGGCTGACGCAAGAGGCCGCGAACAAGAAACGGACCCAGGAAAGGGCGGCGCATGACCCCCCACGAGCAGTACCTCTTTGACCTGCAGGGCTTCATCGCGGTCCCGGACGCCCTCGACGCCGGACAGCTCACCGAGTTGAACCGCATCCTCGACGAAAAGATCGAGGAGGCCATGGAACCCGGCGCGACCACGCACCGGTTCGGCTTCACCCTGCTCGACTGGGGACCCGCCTACCGCGACCTGATCGACAACCCGTGCATCGTCCCCTACATGGAGCACATCGTCGGACCGCGGTTCCGGCTGGACCACGACTACGCCGACATCATCCGTAAGGGCGACGGCCCCATCGGCACGACCCTTCACGGCGGCGCCATCCCCTTCGACCCGCTGTATTCCTACACCTGCGTCAACCAGGAGATCCGTTGCGGCCTGTCCGTGGTCGCCTACAACCTGAAGGACGTGAACCCCGGCGACGGCGGCTTCGGCTGCGTGCCCGGCAGCCACAAGGCCAACTTCCGGTTCCCCGACGAGTGGCGCAACCTCAAGACCGACCAGCCCTTCATCCGCGCCGTGACCGGCAAGGCCGGCACCGCCGTCATCTTCACCGAAGCGCTGACCCACGGCACCATGCCCTGGCACGGTGACGAACGCCGCACCCTCTTCTACAAGTACTCACCCAATTCGGTATCCTGGTACGCGGAGTACTACGAAGCCGAAAAGTACGAGGGACTGACGGAACGGCAGCAGCAGATCCTCGAAGCACCGAACGCCAGGTACGGGCAGCGGTTTAAGCCTGGAGTGGTTGTGTAGGTGGGCTTTACGTAACTCGGTAGACCAGCCAGTCTTTCGCCAACATAAATGCAGCATATAGGTTACTGGATCGTGAGGTCACCGGTGGACGTCACGATAGTCGTAATGACTGCCTTGGATCAAGTGGTCGATATGTATTTAAAATTCTCGAAAATTAGTATGAGCAGTATCGTTCCCAGTTGAAAGACTATACGGACGTGATCTTGACCACAGATTCCCGGCCTTACCTTCGAACTGTGTTCCCGTTAAATTTGGGATGGAGAGAGTGGATATTCATAAAGTATGTGGAGTGTTTTTCGACAGAACATTTATCTACTGTGCTAAATATCGAGTAAAGCCCAGTAATTGTAACTTCCTATGTACAAACGACAAATGACGCAATAGATTGCTTGAAAGGCGGTTGCGTCAATAGAACTATTCCTCCATTCTTACAATTTCAAATTTAATAATCACTGTCAGGAGAAATGCCACCGATGCTTGACGAATTGGTAGGATGTATCGATGATCTGAAGGAACGGATTTCTAAGTACCGTAACTCAATAAATGAAAGTGAAACTCGTACTCGAATGCAGTTGATAGATCCTCTGTTACGTGTGCTAGGCTGGGATGTCTCCGATCCGCAGTATGTTGTACCGGAATACAAAGTGTCCGATGGTTGGGCTGACTATGCTTTGTTACGAGATGATGGGAAACCTGCTGCTATGGTGGAAGCAAAAAAACTGGATGAATTTTTGAAGTCCACACACCGTGCTCAGATGTTAAAATACGCGATTGAGTTGGGTATCCCGTATACTGGGTTGACGAATGGCAATCACTGGGAGATATACAATGTTTTCGAACCGGTGCCAATGGAGGAAAAAAAGATCTTGGATGTTTCCATATTGGATAAACACTCCCACGAGATTGCTTTGAAGCTACTGTTACTCTGGCGCTGTAACTTAGACTCCACTAACACAGTGACAGCGAATGAACCCGTCCTAGTCGACATTCAGAACAGTGGTCCAACACCACCTCCACCTCCGGACCCACCATCGTCAAATTGGAAGGTTTTATCGGACTACGAACCACCTGCAAATACGTCCGCGCCAATTGCTTTGAGGTTATGGGATAACACAGAACGACAGGTGAATCATTGGTATGAAGTACTTACTATCGTCGCCGAAAAACTGTACGAAGACTCGGTACTTAGAGTCGAACATGCTCCGATACAATGGTCTCCGAAGATCTATAGCATACATACACAACCGATTCATCCGACTGGTAAAGAGTTTTACAGCTACAAAGAAATCGGAAACTCGGTGTTGTTTGTAAACGTAAACCTAAATGCTCGTCAAGTACGGGCTAGTACTAAGAATCTGCTTAAAAAATACAAAATAGGAGCAGAGAAGATTTACCTTAAGGAATCCGAATAGGTAGTACCGTTAATCTGCCAAGTTTACTAGGCCTCCGCAGGCGATGTTAAGGTTCTACCTCACTATACTTTAAATCTCGCTCTCAGGCACGGTTCCTCAGTACTTAGAAACGATTTCTGCAACTAACCTAGTTAGAATATCCCTGCTAAGTTGCGTGGTAATTTAAACACAAACCGTCATTCACCACTGTTTCGGTTTGTACGCGGCTCAGTCTGTTTAATGCAATCGAGTCTACAAATCCACACGTTTACACAATCAAGAGTGCAGACAAACCACTGCACATGTTCAAACTCTTTCGACCTCCATTCGAAATCAGAATCGGCGACCGTCTCCCATCATCTAAACAGTGCGAGACTGACTAAGATTCGCCTGTATGGGAGATGAGGATATGGAGCACAATCTATGAATTTGACATCAGAAGAGACCAGCGCCAGACCCTGTTGGTTTGTAGGCGCGAGTTTCGGAAGAGTAAACGACCAGACTGAGCAGTTCCTGAAAGAAGGAATTTGGAAGAACAACTTCGATGAAGATCATCCGACTGTTGCGATGACCAAAACCATGCAGCCTGGTGATCGAATTGCGATAAAATCGAATTTCGTTCGCAAACACGATCTGCCGTTTGACAGTCGAGATCATTTTGTATCAGTAATGGCGATCAAGGCTATTGGTACAATCACAGCCAATCTTGGCGATGGTCACACAGTCAAAGTAGATTGGCATAAAGTCGATCCCGTGCGTGAATGGTACTTCTTCACCTTTCGAGGAACTGTATGGCGGGTGTTACCAGGAGATAATTGGCATATCGATGCCCTGATTGCATTTGCATTTGAAAACACACCGCAGGAGATCGATAGGTTTCGGAACGCTCCATATTGGCGAGACAGGTTCGGGGACTATACAGGCGACAAAAAACACTACGAATGGACAGGTTTTTATGAGGCTTTTGCAGATGGATTACTAGCCTTCAAAAACCGTCGAACTGAGTTAATCTCGGGGATACATGAAATCGCTTCGAGAGTAGACGGGATGACCCTTGTTCATGGTGATCGGTTTAACGACGGCACTACTGGACCATTGAAGGACATTTGTCCATTTACGACTATGGGCCTTTTTAATCGTGGTATCTCACATACCAATCGGAAAGTCATAGGTACCGAACTGGCAAAATTACTGAATATCACAGGAACATTCCCTGCATCCCTAGATGGGATTCCCGTTCTCAACAATCAGAGTTCTTGGTTATTTGGTTTCGAGAAAGACAGACGGCCGGATGACATCGATTCTCTTTGGGAAGTTTTTACGCGAGCGATCGAACTCACAGATTCTGATGATGAAAATGCACGAGATCATTTTATATCATCCTTCAACGATGCTGCGGGCCGTCTCTTTGTAGGTTGGTCCCTTACAATTGGACTTCACTGGATTCGACCATGGGATTTCCCAGCCCTAGATAAACAAGTCCGTCAATACTTAGATGTAAAACTGAATGTAGAAATCGGTTTGAATGTGCCAAATAAGAGGTTTTGTAGTGCTAACGATTATCTTAAGGTTCATGAAACGCTGACGACTAGGTTTCATGAAGACACGTACCCAGTCCGCTCTTTTCCGGAACTATCCCGTGAAGCCTGGCTGTACAAATATAGTGGCTCGGTTGGGCCGCCAACAAATGGTCCGGATCCTTTGTTACCAAATGATCCATATTCACTCGATAACATCGTAAACGATGGGTGTTTTATTGGCAGAAAGAAACTCGAGTCAATACTCAATCGCCTTCGTACCAAGAAAAACCTCATACTTCAAGGCCCTCCGGGAACCGGTAAAACTTGGCTGGCCAGAAAGTTAGCCTTTGCATTAATCGGTGAACGAGACGAAAGCAAGGTACGTTCTGTACAGTTTCATCCTAATCTTTCCTACGAAGATTTCGTACGTGGATGGCGTCCAGCAGGAGATGGTAAACTCACGCTTGTTGACGGTCCCTTCATAACCATAAGGGATGAGGCGGAGAAAGATCACAATGCTAGGTATGTCTTAGTAATCGAGGAGATAAACAGAGGTAATCCAGCACAGATTCTAGGTGAAATGTTGACTCTACTTGAGACTGACAAGCGAACTCCAAATGAGGCCTTGAGACTGGTTTATCCGAGGTCTAGTGACGAACGATTCTTTATTCCCAACAATCTCTTCGTAATTGGTACGATGAATATCGCCGACCGATCCCTTGCTCTTGTAGACCTGGCGCTTCGTCGTAGGTTTGCCTTTATCGACCTTGAGCCTACCCTGGGCGAGCCCTGGCGTAAATGGGTCCACCAGAAGAACAAGATAGATATAGAGACACTCACTGAAATTGAGCATCGCATCGGTAATCTGAACCAAACGATCGCTGATGACGCCAGTCTTGGTTCACAATTTCGTTTGGGACACAGTTATGTTACACCACCATTTGAACAACCAATTGACGACGGTCGAAAGTGGTACCGGGATGTGGTCGATACGGAAATCGGACCGTTACTCGACGAATATTGGTTCGAAGACCTCGAGAAATCAGAAAATGCAAAGCAGAAACTTCTGGAAGGCTTCTAGTGGATTATGGTCCAATAGTTAGCACTGCTGATCGGACGGATGAGCAGTCTGGCCATATCGGTCGTATCCCCGTACGTAATCTTTGGCTGTTGATGCTTTACGCCTCAGATCTTTTCAGACAACTCGATGCATCAGGAAACCGATCTTACGAAAATAATCCAGATGACCTACCCGATCTGGTTGCCGAAATCCTTTCTCATGAAGTCGAGCGACGATTAAGACGAAATCTGAGTTACGGTTACCAGTTCCGTCACGATGTACTCGGACGTGTTCGAGGACGTATAGACCTACTCCAAACCGAAGCACATCAACTACTGCAACGGGGCATGGTCGCCTGTCGATTCGACGAGCTGACGATTGACACCCCGAGAAACAGGTACGTTCGATCCGCGCTCGAGGCGATCTCCAAGTTTGTACATAAGAAAGAGTTGGCTCATCGGTGTCGAGTGCTCGTGGGAAGCCTTAGGCGCCAAGGTGTTGTGGGTGAACGACCGGGACGCGAGGAAACTTCTGTAGAACGATACGGCAGACATGACGCGGTAGATCGCAAGATGGTGGATGCAGCTCGTCTCGCCTTCGAAATGGCCATTCCGACCGAGCAGACCGGCTCAAGGCACCTGCCACTGCCGGACCGTGATTTAAACTGGATACGCAGACTCTTTGAGAAAGGTATTGCAGGATTCTATGATGTGGTGCTTTCCAAATACGGGTGGAAGGTGAATTCTGGAACGAGAATCAGATGGCCCACGACAGACATGAGTCCGCGGATTCACGAGGTACTCCCTACCATGCGTACCGATATTGTGTTGGACCACGCTGCAAAAACCCGTCGTATAGTTATAGACACGAAATTCAACTCAGTTTTATCTAGTGGATGGTATAGAAATGAAGGTATAAGAAGCGGATACATGTATCAGATTTATGCATACTTGAGGTCTCAGGAAGAGAGTGGCAATCCGCTTGATTTACATGCAGAAGGGATGTTTCTCCATCCATCGGTTGGCGAGATGTTCGATGAATGGGTAGTTATTCAAGGTCATCGAATCCAATTTAAAACCGTTGATCTTGCGGCTGACACACAGACCATCAGATTGCAACTGTTGAATGCTATTCAAGTATGAGTTTACTTGTCTGGCGATGTTGACGAGTTTGTGGAATACATCCTTAATGGGAGCTACATTACGAACAAAAAACCAAACAATGACGTTGGCGAAGACAATCCCCCAGCCAACCTTGCAGAGGCGATCCGTGCTCGTTTTGCACCATTGGGTTGTGTAGAATTGGAAATTCCACCACGCGAATCCATGCGCGATCCGCCTGATTTTGAGTGCGACGATAGGTCAATGCTTACCGAGACCCGTTCCATCTAAAACCGATAATGCGCACCACTTAAGATATCACCCACAAAGGACCACCCATGAACCCCATCGCTTTGGGATCGCAACGTGAACTCTTTGTAGATCCCTACCTGATCGACACCCTTTCCGGCACTCGTCTGCACCTGCACGAACCCGTTCGAAAGGAGACGGTGTTCCGCGTAATCGAACCCCTGGAGAACGCCTGCACGGGCTGCTACAACCTGGTCCAGGCCGACGGAAAGATCCTGGTGTACTACCGCGGCTATCACCCTACGGGCAAGCACGAGGAGCTGCCCGAGGGTTGGGCGCAGACGCAGACGACGAACCTGCTGGTCAGCGACGACGGCATCCATTTCGATCGGCCCGACCTGGGTCTGGTGGAGGCGGAGGGGTCCACGGACAACAACATCCTCATCCGGGGCGCCCAGGCGCACAACTTCTGCGTCTTTCTGGACGGCAATCCGTCCGCGCCGCCCGAACAGCGTTTCAAGGCCATCGGCGGAGAGGGCAGAAACATGCTGTTCGGGTTTACTTCTCCCGACGGGCTCGTCTGGGAATCCATCGTGGACGGCCCCCTCAAGATCGAGGGCGCCTTCGATTCGGTGAACGTACCCTTGTGGGACGACTACGTGGGTTGCTACCGCATCTTCAGCCGGTACTTCGAACAGACCGGGGATGAAGGCGTCGGGGTCCGGGCTATACAGAGCTGCACCTCGGATGATTTCATCCACTGGACCTCGCCCGAGCATCACGTGTACGACGAAGGCGTCCCGTTCGAGCATTTTTACACCAACGCCACCACGCTATGCCCCGGGGCGGAACACATCCTGCTGTCCTTCCCCATGCGGTTCGTGCCGGAGCGTACGAAGGATACGAAAGGCATGGACTATCCCGGCGGCGGAATCTCCGACGCGGTGTTCATGACCAGCCGGGACGGCGTCCACTGGGATCGCACGTTCATGGACGCCTGGCTGAGGGCCGGCCTGGACCAGCGAAACTGGACCCATCGCAACCAGACGCCGGCCGCGGGGATCATTCCGACTGCGCCGGACGAGTGGTCCATGTACGTCGCCGAACACTACGGCTGGAACACCAACGCCGTGCGGCGGGTGACGGTCCGCCCCCACGGCTTCGCCTCGGTACGGGCAGGCTACCACGGCGGGGAGTTCCTCACGAAGCCAGTGACCTTCACCGGATCGACGTTGTTTATCAACTACTCGACGTCGGCCGTGGGCAGCGTGTCGGTGGAAATCCAGGATGCGGAGGGCCGTCCCCTGGATGGATTTGCCGCGAAGGACATGGAACCGGTGTTCGGCGACGATCTCGACGCCCCGGTCGCGTGGCGCGGGGGCGGTGGACAGGGCGGCGCACCGAGTGGTGGCCCGGGCGATGGCGAAGGCGGCACGGCCGGCCTTTCCAGCATGGTCAACCTGTCCCGCCTGAACGGGACGCCGGTCCGCCTGCGCTTCGTGCTGAAGGACGCTGACCTGTTCTCTGTCAGGTTCGGGGATTCCTGACCGGCCCTTAGTGCCTGACGGCCCGCCACCAGTGACTGGCCGACGACGCTGACCGGGCCGACGACTTTCGGCCCGACGCCCTAATCCGCCTGGATCGGTTTTCCGCGAAGCTTCCGGTAGATGGCCGGGGCCATGGAGATGGTGATGAGCAGGACGAGGGCGATGACCAGGTTGGTCAGGGCAGAGGAGCGCAGGGCAGCGCGCGTCACTTCGTCGAGTTCGGCGCCGGCCAGGTAGACCTGCATCAGCGACGCCGCGGTATAGGCGTAGATGAAGGTGCCCGGTGTGATCCCGATCATGGTCGCCAGTGCGAAATGAAGCTTGCGCAGGCCGGAGAGTCCGGCGGCGAAGTTCAGCACGTTGAAGGGGATGACCGGGATCAGCCGGAGCTGGAGCATGCGCAGGAACCCCTTCTTCCGGAGTCGACGGTCGATCCGGTCAATGGGACCCTTTATGTAGCGGGATACGAAATCGCGGCCCAGGTACCGGGCCAGGTCGAAGGCGAGGTTGGCGCCGATGTTCGCGCCGATCATGACGTACAGCGCGCCTTCCAGGGCGCCGAAGGTGAAACCCGCGAAGAAGGTCAGGATCACCATCGGCAAGCCCAGCACGGTGAGGACGACGTAGACGCCGATAAACACCAGCGGCGCCCACCAGAATCCCTCGATCGAATCGAAGAACCTCTCCATCACCACGGGCTGGAGATAGTTGCCCAGGGGTGTAAAGCTGTAGGCCACAAAGCCGGACAAGGCGATCGCGAGCAGGATGACCGGCTTGACGAGTTGTCGCTTCCGGCCGGAGGTCTCTACTGTGGCCTCGACAGCGCCCTCGCCTGCGTTCTCGGCAGCGGCTTCGCCGGTTCCCTCGACTGTACCTTCGCCGGTTCCCCCGCCGGGGTCTAATTGCGACACGGCGCGTTTGGTTTTTTCATGGATTCATTAATCCGTGCGCTTAGTCCGCAGGCTGTTCGTTGATGCCCCAGTCGTAGTGCAGGTAATCCACGTCCACGTCTTCGCGCTTCAGCAGCGCGCGGGCCGCGTCATCCGGCACGTAGGGGGCGATGTAATCCAGGACCTCACGCTGGTTCTTCCCGAAGTCGTCCTTGTACCAGTCCATGATGGGCGAAAGCCAGACGGTGTTATCCTCCGGATCGGCTCGGAACTTACTGGGATCGGCGAAAAAGACAAGGGTATTCGCCTTCATCTGCCGCTGCACGTCCTCCGCGGTGAACGCTTCGGTCATGAGCGGCGGGCATCCGATAGAGGCGCACACGAGGGCGAAATGGACCAGGGGTTCGTCCATCTTGCGCAGGATGTTGTGCTCGATGTCATCCAGCGAGTATTCCCGGCCCTGGATCTCGATCTTGTAATCCTTCCAGATGCTGTACCCGAGCACGCTGACGTGATCCCTGATGCTGCTCGTGGGATAGAAGTGCAGCATCCCGCGGATCGTGAGCGCGTTGTACGTATTGATCCAGTAGGCGAAGACCTCGTTCCGGTCCTTCAGTCCAGCGGGGTCCACACTCTTGATCATCTCCAGGTAGCCGTCCAGCGTGCCCACGTCGCGGGCTTTCCAGGTCCGGTAGTCGATCATGCCCCGGTCGTCCACGTATTTCTTCAGCAGACCGTCGTATACGGAGTGATCCACCATACCGCCTCCCTCCGCTTCGGCCGTCCCTCTTCCAGCCTGCGCTTCGGCCGTCCCGGCGTACATGGCCGCCGTCAGCGCAAAGGCCATTCCCGTATACATGACTGCCGTCAGCGCGACGACCATCATGGACTTCCATGGTCTTGAACGCATCTGTCTTGTACGCATCGCTCGTGTCCCCTATTTCCCTTGCTCCGCATGGGAATTCCTGCTATATTTTATTGACTTCCGCTGACGATTCGCGCACCGGATTCACCCTTCCCAGGCGGTAAGAAACCATGGAAACGAAACCCCGCGGCAGCATCATCTACGCCCTCGCCGCGATCCTGATCCTGGCCGGACTGATCTCGGCCATCGTGGCCGAAATGAGATCGCCTGAAGTGGCTGTGATCTACGATGCGGACAACCCCATGTCCGCGAATCCCTATTCGGTCGATCTGGAATTCGCCCTGATGGACGCCGACGAGAACGAATACACCATCGCCCAGTTCGAGGGCCAGGTCCGGGTCGTCAATTTCTGGGCCACCTGGTGCCCACCGTGCCTCGACGAGATACCCGACTTCCAGGCGTTCCATGAAAAATATGAAGATCAGGGCGTCAAGATCATCGGCATCGCCCTCGACGAGCAAGGCGCGGAAATCGTGGAGCCCTTCGTCGAGGAAATGAACATGACCTACCTGTCCCTCATCGACACCACGCAGAAGGCCGCCACCGAGTTCGGCGGGATCTACGGCATTCCGACCACCTTCATCATCGACCGAGAAGGGATGGTCCGGAAGAAGCACGTAGGCTACATGTCCTACGAGAACCTCGAATCCGCCGTGCTTCCCCTGCTGGCGAACTAGGTCACGTTCGGCTGCGGGACGCCGGCAATACCTCCGAGAAACTCCGGCTGCGGGACGCCAGCCTTCTACTGTATTCGATCCGTTGTTGCGCGGCGCGCTGTGATTTCACCTTCCCGCCCCGTGCAGTCTCCCGAGCGTCTCCGCCAGGTTACGTCCCAGTCCCTCCACAGCTGCCTGGCGCCTTTCGTCTTTCAATCGCCCGTCTTCCGTAAACGCGCCGTGCGCGCCCGGCAGCGCCAGCTGGTCCGGCAGGACCATCACGTGGATGTTGCTCAGGATCGATCGAACGTGCACGAGTCCGCGCAGGCCGCCCAACGACCCTGGCGAAGTGCTCATCAGCGCGGCCGTCTTGTTCCGGAAGACCGCCAGCCTCTCCTCGCCCGGTGCGGGCCTCGATGCCCAGTCGATCGTGTTCTTGAGGAGGGGCGTGATGGAGCTGTTGTATTCCGGCGCGGCGATCAGCAGACCCTGGCTGGCCATCATCAGCGCTTTGAAGCGGACCGCGTTTTCCGGTAGCCCTTCCCGTTCTTCCAGGTCGCCGTCGTACAGCGGCATGGGATAGTCGCGCAGGTCGACCAGGTCGACTTCGGCCCCGGCTTCCTCCGCGCCGCGCGCCGCGATATCGACCAGTTTCCGGTTGAAAGACCCGGTTCGAGCACTGCCTGCAAACGCGAGTATCCTGGGCACATAGGTCATAATGAATAGTCGCGTTTCAAGCCTCGGAAGTCAAGGGCGGATTGAACACCCGGCGGCGCCGTTCCGATCAGCCGTTTCTCCCCTTCGCGCAAGGCCTTTCCAGCCGGTTTCGCGAGGGAGAAACACCTTGACGAAAGGGCCTGGCATGGCTATCGTTTCAACATTGTAAATGCACCGGACGGAAGCCGACCGCCAGCCAGAAAACCCCATCCCGCCCATGCCCCGATCCAAAGGAACGCTGACCCCCGCCATGGCGCAATACGCCAGGATGAAGGATCGGCACAAGGATGCGATTCTCTTCTTCCGCATGGGGGATTTCTACGAGACCTTCGACGACGACGCCAGGCTGGTCTCCCGCGTCCTGGGCATCACGCTGACCGCCCGCAATTCCGGTACCGGCGGCGCGGAGAAGACGCCGCTGGCCGGCGTGCCTTACCACGCGGTGGAGAAGTACATCGCCGAACTCGTGGGATCGGGATACAAGGTGGCCGTCTGCGAACAGGTCGAAGACCCGAAGAAGGCCCGCGGCGTGGTCAAGCGGGATGTGGTGGAGGTCGTCACGCCGGGGACGACCATGCTGGCGCAGACCCTCGATCCCGTCGAGAACAACTACATGGTCGCCCTCGCCTTCGACGAAGACGCCTGCGGCCTGGCCTTTCTCGACCTGTCCACGGGCGAGTTCCGGACCGCGGAACTCAGCGAAGACGACCTGCTCAGCGAGTTGAGCCGCCTCGACCCCGCCGAGGCGATCGTGTCCTACGACCGGGCGGAGCAGGCCGAGGCGCTCCTCAAGCCCCGTTTCCCCGACATCGCCATCAGCCGGCTCGAGGAGTGGGCCTTCGTCTTCGACCAGGCGCACCAGGCCCTGCTCGGTCATTTCGAAGTGCTGACGCTCAAGGGCTTCGGATGCGATGAAATGACCGCGGGCGTCTGCGCGGCAGGCGGCATGCTGGTCTACCTGCGGGAGACCCAGAAGAACCGGCTGGCCCACCTGAAGACGATGGCGCGCCATGACGTCGCAGACGCGATGCTCATGGATTCGGCGACGCAGCGCAACCTGGAGCTGATCACCTCGCTGCGGGACGGCGGCCGCGATGGGACGCTCCTTTCCGTGATGGACCGGACGTACACGCCCATGGGCGCCCGTTACATGCGCCAGGCCATCACCCGGCCGCTGGTCTCCGTAGAGGCCGTCCTGGCCCGCCAGGAAGCGGTGGGCGAACTCCACGGGGAACACGGGGCGCGGGACGAATTCGCCGGCCTGCTCAAGTCCATGGGGGACATGGAACGGCTGGCCGCCCGCGTCGGGTCGGAGCGCGCCAATGCCCGCGACCTGATCGCGCTGAAGACCGCCCTGCACGTCATCCCGGTCATCAAGGAGAAGCTCGCGGGCCTGAAGGCCGGGTTGTCCGCCGGACTCCGGGACGGGCTGCAGGAGCTCAGGCCGCTGGCGGAGAAACTCGAGCGGGCCCTGGTGGACGATCCGCCCCTCTCGCTGACGGACGGCGGGCTCATCCGCTCGGGATACAACGAGGACCTCGACGACCTGCGCGTGATCAGTTCGGGCGGAAAGCGCTGGATCGCCGAACTGCAGCAGAAGGAGCGCGAGCGCACGGGGATCCAGTCCCTCAAGGTGGACTACAACCGCGTTTTCGGCTACTACATCGAGGTCACGAAACCGAACTTGCACCGTCTGGAAGGCGAGTACATCCGCAAGCAGACCATGCGCAACGCGGAGCGGTTCATCACGCCGGAGCTCAAAGAATACGAGGAGAAGATCCTGGGCGCCGAGGAGAAGATCGGCGAACTGGAATACACCCTCTTCCTTGAACTGCGGGAGGAGGTGGCCGCGAGCCTGGGCGAGATTCAGGGCAACGCGCGGGCGATCGCGCAGCTGGACTTCCTGACCGCGCTGGCGGAACTGGCCGTGCAGAACGACTACGTGGCCCCGGAAATCGTGGACGGTCCGGTCCTGGGAATCGACGACGGCCGCCACCCGGTGGTGGAACAACTGCTGCAGGGCGAGGCCTTCGTGCCCAACGATACACAACTCGATAACCGGACGAAACAGATCGCCCTGATCACAGGGCCGAACATGGCCGGCAAGAGCACCTACCTCCGCCAGGTGGGCCTCATCGTCCTCATGGCCCAGATCGGTTCCTTCGTCCCGGCGCGCTCCGCGAAGATCGGCATCGTGGACCGCATCTTCACCCGCGTGGGCGCCTCCGACAACCTGGCCCGGGGAGAAAGCACCTTCCTCGTCGAGATGAACGAGACCGCGAACATCCTCAACAATGCGACACCCCAGAGCCTCGTCCTCCTCGACGAGATCGGCCGGGGCACGAGCACCTTCGACGGCCTGAGCATCGCCTGGGCGGTTACGGAATTCCTCCACAACACGCCGGAACGAGCGGCCAAGACGCTCTTCGCCACGCACTACCACGAGCTGATCGAACTGGCGTCGAGCCTCGACCGCATCGCCAACTACAACGTGGCCATCCGGGAACAGGACGACCAGATCGTGTTCCTGCGGAAGGTGATGCCCGGCGGGAGCGACCGCAGTTACGGGATCCAGGTGGCGCGCATGGCCGGACTGCCGCGCAGCGTGGTCGAACGGGCCCGGGTCATCCTGGCCGACCTGGAGGACGAAGATCTTGCGCCGGATGGCGTGGACGGCGCGTACGCCGCTGGGGACGGCGGGGGTGGTATGGACGGTGTGGACGGCGCGGACGGGACGGGCGGCGCAGCAGGCGTATCGGGCGGCGCTTCCGGGCGTCTGCGTGGACCGGGTCCGGCGCGTCACGGAAAACCGACGGCGGAAAGCCCCGAATACCAGCTCAGCCTGTTCCTGCCGGCGGACCATCCGGTCGTCGAGGACATCAAGGAACTTGACCTTGACCTGATGACCCCGGTCGAAGCCATGAACGCCCTGTACCGGCTTCAGCAGAAGGCCGCCGACTCCGATCCCGACGGTGCGTAGCCATGTCCATCATCTCTTCCGCCATGCTCGTCAATCCCGACGGCGACATCCTCGTCAACTTGCGAGACGACGATCCCCGGATCATCTTCCCGAACCTATGGAGCCTCATCGGGGGCCACGTGGAGGCGGGCGAGAGTCCCGAAGAAGGCCTGGTCCGGGAAGTGGAGGAGGAGATCGGCTACCGGCTGGACGAACACTATCCCCTGGCGACCTTCTTCGACGGCGCCGACGTGCGCCACCTCTTTCTCGTACCGATCGACGTCCCCATAGACGACCTGGTGCTGGGCGAAGGGCAGGCCATCCGGTACATGGACCCCGAGCGGGCGCTGGCCGAACTGGACCTCTGCGTCACCGGCCGGCGGTGCATCGAGGTCTACCTGCGCCACCTCGAGTTCCAGGACTACGTCCGCGGGCGGGGGTGAGTTCCTTTCCCCTACGCCTTCCTTAACCCCCATGACCTGACCATGTAATAGATGACCGGGATGACCACGAGGGTAAGCACCGTGGACGTCACCATGCCGCCCACCATAGGCGCGGCGATGCGCTGCATGACCTCCGATCCCGTGCCCGTGCCCCACATGATGGGCATCAGGGCGGCGATGGTGGCCGCCACCGTCATCATCTTGGGTCGCACCCGTTCCACCGCCCCGTGCATGACGACCTCGTAGAGGTCCTGGCGCGTGTTCAGCGTGTTGCGGCTCACCCGTTCCTGGTACGCCTGCTTGAGATAGAGCAGCATGACGACCCCCGTCTCCGCCGCCACGCCGGCCAGGGCGATGAAGCCGACCCCAACCGCGATGCTGAAGTCGTAGTCCAGCAGGTACATCAGCCATACGCCCCCGACCAGCGCGAAGGGCAGCGACAGCATGACGATCAGGCTGTCCGCGACGTTGCGGAAGTTCATATAGAGGAGCAGGAGAATGATGGCCAGGGTGACCGGCACGACGATCTGCAGGCGCCGCTGCGCCCGTTCCAGGTACTCGTACTGTCCGCTCCAGACCATGCTGTAACCCACGGGCAGCGAGACCCGCTCCGCGACGAGCCGACGGGCGGATTCGACGTAGGCACCGATGTCCGTATCCTGGAGGTCCACGTACACCCAGGCCGTGGGCCGGGCGTTCTCCGACTTGATCCCCGACGGTCCTTTTCGGATCCGGATATCGGCCACCTGGCTGATGGGGATCTGCGCCCCCGAGGGCGTGGGGATCAGGATGCGCCTCAAGTCCGACACCTCGTCGCGCAGTTCCCGGGCGTAGCGGATGTTCACCGGGTAGCGCGCCAGACCTTCAACCGTGTAGGTCACGTCCACGCCACCCACCGCCGACATGATGATGTCCTGCACGTCGCCCACGGTCATCCCGTAGCGCGCCGCCTCGACGCGGTCGATCTCGAAGTCGAGGTAGTTGCCGCCCAGGGTCTTCTCGGGGAAGGCGCTGAGCGTGCCGGGCAGTCCCTGCAGCTCGACGGCGACCTGCTGGGCCAGGTCCGACAGCACGGCCAGGTCGTCCCCCATGATCTTGATGCCGACCGGGGTGCGGATCCCCGTGGACAGCATGTCGATCCGCGTGCGGATGGGCATGGTCCACGCGTTGGTCAGCCCCGGGAACTGGATGGCGTCGTTGAGCGCTTCCACGAGTCCTTCGCGGGTCATGCCCGGCCGCCAGTCCTCCTCGGGCCTGAGCATGATGGTGGTCTCGATCATGGACAGCGGCGCGGGATCGGTCGCCGTGTCCGCCCTGCCCACTTTTCCGAAGACCCGGTCCACTTCCGGGAAGGAACGGATGATCTTGTCGGTCTGCTGCAGGAGCTGGCGGGCCTTGGTGATCGATATGCCCGGGTCCGTGGTGGGCATGTAGAGCAGGTCGCCTTCGTAGAGGGGCGGCATGAACTCGGATCCAATACGCTGCAGGGGATACCAGGTCGCGGAAAGTACAATCACCGCTGCGGCGAGAGCCAGCCACCGCAGGCGGATCGCCACCCGGATCACGGGCCGGTAGAGGAAGACGAGCAGCCGGCTCAAGGGGTTCCTGCGCTCCGGCAGCAGGCGGCCCCGTACCAGGTATCCCGTCACCACCGGCACGAAGGTGATGGCCAGCAGGGCGGCCGCGGCCATGGTGTACGTCTTGGTAAAGGCCAGCGGCTTGAAGAGCCGGCCCTCCTGGGCCTGCAGGGCGAAGATCGGCGCGAAGGAGAGCGTGATGATCAGCAGCGAGTAGAAGAGGGACGGCCCTACTTCCTTCGTGGCGTCGAGCACGATCCGCCAATGGTCCTTCTTCCCGCGGTCCCGCTCCATGTGTTTGTGGGTGTTCTCGATCATGACGATGGCGGCGTCCACCAGCGTGCCGATGGCGATGGCGATCCCGCCCAGGGACATGATGTTGGCGTTGATCCCCTGCCAGGACATGACCAGGAAGGCGGCGAGCACGCTGATCGGCAGGGTGAGGATGACCACCAGTGCCGAACGGAAGTGGATCAGGAAGATGATGCAGACCAGGGCGACGATGAGGCTTTCCACCAGCAACTTGTCGCCCAGATTGTCGATGGCCCGTTCGATGAGGCTCGACCGGTCATAGGCCGTAATGATCTCCACGCCCTCCGGCAGGCCCGACTTGAGCGACTCCAGCTTCTCCTCGACGTTCCGGATGACCTCCATGGCGTTCTCGCCGTACCGCATGACGATGATGCCGCCGACGATCTCGCCTTCGCCGTCCCACTCCGCCAGTCCCCGCCGCAGCTCCGGTCCCGTCGTGACCCGGGCGACCTGGTGAAGGAGGACGGGCGTCCCGAATCCGTCGACGCCCAGGGGCACGTTCTCCAGGTCCTCCACGGACTCGATGTAGCCCAGCCCGCGGACCATGTACTCGGTCTCCGCCATTTCCACGACCCGGCCGCCCACGTCGTTGTTGCTTCGCTGGATCGCCGTCTTGATCCGGTTGAGCGGTATGTCGTAGATCAGCAGCTTGTTGGGGTCGACCTCCACCTGGTACTGCTTGACGAACCCGCCGATGCTGGCGACCTCGGACACGCCGTCGACCGAGGTGAGTTCGTACCGGAGGAACCAGTCCTGGATGCTCCGCAGTTCCGCCAGGTTGTGCCGGTCGCTCCGGAGCACGTATTGGTAGACCCAGCCCACGCCCGTGGCGTCGGGTCCGAGACTGGGGTTTACGCCCGGCGGCAGGCGGTCGGTCACGTAGCTCAGGTACTCCAGCACGCGGCTGCGCGCCCAGTAGATATCCGTGCCGTCCTCGAAAATGATGTACACGAAACTGAGCCCGAAGAAACTGTAGCCGCGGACCGTCTCCGCGTAGGGCACCGCGAGCATGGCCGTGGTCAGGGGGTAGGTCACCTGGTCCTCCACCACCTGGGGCGCCTGGCCGGGATACTCGGTCAGGACGATCACCTGCACGTCCGAGAGGTCCGGTATGGCGTCGAGCGGGATCTCCACCAGGGCCACGGTACCGCCCGCGATCAGCAGCAACGTGACCAGGATCACCAGGAACCGGTTCCTGACGGAGTATTCGATTATGCGTTGCAACATGATGGATTCCTTTAAGTTCCGGGCCGACCTGTCGAGCCGGACAATCCGGGCGCTCCGGACGTCCCGGTCGGTGCATCATCCGGGCGCTCCGGCCACCCGGTCAGTGCATCATCCGGTGGTCGAGCATCTTCTGAATCGCCTCCTGGAGCCGGCTTTCCGAATCGATGAGGAACTGGGCCGAAGTCACGACCTGCTCCCCCTCGCTGACGCCGCTCGCGGCCTGTACGTAGCCATCCTCCCCCTCCATGCCGAGGGTCACCTCGCGCGGCTCGAAACGCCCGCCGTCGAGGGCGACGAAGACCACGTCGCGCTCGCCGCTGCGGATGACCGAACTGCCCGGGATGACGAGCACGGGCCGATCTCCGCGTGCGGAAAGCCGTATATTGGCGTACATCTGGGGTTTCAGTTCAAGATTCCGGTTGGGGAACACCAGCCGGATCTTTATATCCCTGGATGCCTGGTCAAGGTAGGGATAGATGTAATCGATCCTGCCGCGATAGACCTTGCCGGGATTGTAGGGAAGTTCCATTTCGGCCGCCAGCCCCGGACTCAGCCATGGGGTGTCCGCGTCGTAGACGTGGGCGAAGGCCCAGATGGTGGACAGGTCGGCCATGCGGTACATGTCCATGCCGGGCGTGACCCGCATGCCCAGTTCGGCCATGCGTTCCACCACGATTCCGTTAGACGGCGCGTAGATGGTCAGCGTACGGGCGATTTCGCCGCGCGCTTCCAACTCCCCGATCTGCGCTTCGGTTACGTCCCAGTAGAGCAACCGCCGCCGCGAGGCGTCCAGCAGCGACTCCGCGCCTTTCGCGATGGTCTCGAATGCGCTGCCTTCCAGGTTTCTGAGGTTCTGGAATGCCAGCAGGTATTCTTCCTGTGCCGCGACGAGTTCCGGCGAGTAGATGTCCAGCATCGGATCGCCCTTGGCGACCTGCTGGCCGGTCTCGTTCACGTACAGTTTCTCGATCCACCCGGCGTACTTTACGTTGATCCGGGAGAACATCTCCTCGTTGTAGTCCAGGTGGCCGACCGTCCGTATGGACCGGGTCAGCGGCCGTTTCTGTACGGTCGCGGTCTGAACGCCGATATTCTGTATGGTGACCGGGTCGATCACGATGGCGGCGCCGCTGGATGCACTCGCGGATTCGTCCGTGGTCGCCACGGACATATCGCCATCCGCGTGCTCGTGTTCCATTTCGGTCTCGCGTGCCGTGTGCGCGGCCCCTTCATCCCCGGCCTCGTGCACATGTCCGTGCGCGGCCTCCTCATCCCCGACCTCGTGCACATGCCCGTCCGCGGCCCCTTCATCCCCGGCCTCGTGCACATGCCCGTGCGCGGCCCCTTCATCCCCGGCCTCGTGCAGATGCCCGTGCACGGCCTGGTCGCCCGCGGCCAACTCGTCCGCTTCGGCGGTACGCTTCAACGGCGTCAGGTTCATCCCGCAGATCGGGCACTGGCCGGGCTCTTCGGAGATCACGTTCGGGTGCATCCCGCATGTCCAGAGCTGGACCTGCGCCGTTTCACTGCCATCGGATGACCCCGTCGACTCCGGGTCGCCGCATCCGGCGAGCAACAGGGCCGGCGCAATGGCCAGCGCGGCGGCCAGCCACAGAAAGATAAGTAACCGAGACACCCCCCGGCTTGATTGATTGTTGTATCCCATGATGGTCCTCCTGTGGTTACGGGAGCGTTCCTCCGGCGGCCCGTTCCAGCTGGCTGAGGTAAATGCGGTAGTTTGCCGTTTCCGCCACGTACCCGAGCCGGGTACGCAGCACCATGCGCTCCGCGTCGAGCAAGTCGAGAAAGTCCATCTGCCCCGTCTGGTAGGCGGCCAGCGTCGCCAGCACGCTGCTTTCCGCCTGGACGATCAGGCCCTGCTCATAGACGTCGAGGGCCCGCCCGGAATGGCTGAGCCGCCCGTAGGCTCCCGCGACTTCCGCCGCGACGGCATCCCGGATGCGCTGCCTGGCATGCCGGCTTTCTTTCACCCGCGCCATGGCTTCCTGCACTTCGGCCCGGGTGCGGCTCCTGAACACGGGCAGATTCACACTCAGCATGACGCCGAATGCGTCTTTCCCCGCGTCAGAAGCCGGATTACTTCCGACCTTCGGCACGGTGATGTAGGAACCTTGCACCATGAAGTCCGGCCGGTTGGCGAGGCGGGCGAGGCGGACGCCCAGTTCGTATTGCCGGATCCGGGCGTCGACCGCATCCAGCTCCTGCCGGGCGGCCAGCGCCCGTTCGACGACCATGGACTCGGGCTGCGCGTATCTCGTGGTGTCAATGACAGCCACCGGATCGACCGGCGAATCAAACGGCCGGCTCAGCGCGCCGTTGAGGCGGGCCGCGAGGGCGCTGCGCTCGCCTTCCAGCGAAATGCGCTGCTTCAGGATCTCCGATGCTTCCACGTGGGACTTGAGCACGTCGGCCTGTGAACCGCTCCCGGTGGCGTACTTTTCCTCCGCGGCAGCGGTGAAGGTCTCCAGCAGCACCAGGTAGTCCTCGAGGATTTGCAGAGACCCGTCGACCCGGTACAGATCGTAGTAGACGGACTTCACTTCGTAGGCGATATCGCGGGCAATGGACTCGATACCGGCCGTTTCGACCGCCGACTCTTCCCCGGACATATCACCGCGCAGGCTCAGTTTGCCCGGATAGGGGATCGTCTGACCGAAGGCCAGCACGTTCCGCTGAGGTCCGACGCGTGTTTCCGGCGAGGACAGCCACCGCGTGTACGAAAGCGCCGGGTCCGGGTAGGATGCTACCTGCGGCCGCCGGTACTCCGCCGCGGTCCGGCGCTGATGGGCCGCCTGAAGGGCCGCGCTGCGGTCCAGGGCCTCGGCGACCAGCGCATCGAGACGGGGCATCTGCGCCCGGGCCGGTTGAACGGCAAACGTCAGTGCGAAAGACAGAGCTGGAAACACGATCAGAACGCCCGCGTATCGTTGAAATACGGACATGGGCTTCTTCCTCAATTAGATACAAATGAATGGTTGCCATTGATCACGGCCGTGCGAGCGGAAAAGGCGGTCCCGACGGGGTACCGTGCCGCATTGCGGACCGGACGCGTCGAATTCCGGACCGGACAAGCTGCATTGCGACGGGACGCGCCGAAACAACACGGTTACGCGTCGCGGAATACGTTCACGGCCTGTTGGTACTTTAAGGAGTAAGGGGTATTAAATGAGGTAGGTGCAGAAGAGTGCGCGCAAAGGGGGCGGAGACCGGCTGGCTTCGATGTCAGAAGACCGACGTGTGACATGGACCACCGGCTCATCCACGTGAAATCCCCGCAGCGGTGTGGTCAGGTCCAGTTGATCCGGTTGAACGGAAGCGGACAAGGGCAGCGCGCCGGTCTCTGCTTGCCGGTAAGGCGCCGGCTCAATGCCGCAGCAGGACATGGCCAGCATTCCCGCGGTGCATGTTTCCGGGGTATGGGTTGTCGCGCAGGATTCCGGTTTAGGGGCCGTCGCGCAACAAGCGTGGGCACCGCCGGACGGAGTCGCTTCGGACGCCGGGGACTTCGCCGTGATGCACGCGCCGACCGCAGCCGTGGCCGCCAGGGACGGCGACGACAGCGAGAGGGCAAGCGTGAGGACAGTTAATTGCCTGGTCAGTCTGAACAACCTGATCATGAACGGAGACTCCCGGGAATCTACGACGATCGATAAGTGGAATCTACGCACATCCCGGTGAAATCGCAAACGAAAACCAGCACATCGGGCCCCGCGCGGGGCCGGCCCGGTTTCCGCCGAGACTTGCTTTTCTCACTCGGAACCCCGCTTTTTACCTCTGACGCGCTGGCGCCTGACGAGCTTGACCACCTCCTTGACCGTGATGCTCGTCTCGACCGTCGGTATATCCAGCGGCGATACGGGAGACAGCTCGGGGACGACGGCGTATCTCCTGCCATCTTTCCTGCGAATGATGACCTTGCCGGTCGATTCCGCTTCGTCGAGCAAACTCGACAGATGTTGCCTCGCTTCGGAATAAGTATATACATCCATGGCGTAGTCAGCCCCCCTCATCTTCCAAACGCACCACGTCAATGCCGAGTGACTCCGCGGCGCGGCCCAACGACCGGTCCAGGGTCAACAGCGGCGCGTTGTACCTGATGGCGGTCTCCAGTAAAAACGCGTCGGCCGCCACTCCCTTCATTCGAGACGCGATCGAAAGCACCTGGGCCATGTCCACGTCCACGTAACGCAAGGGGATGTTATCCAGGATCTCCATCCCTCTTCGCGCTTCCACGACGTCTATACCTTTCTGCCGAATCATGACGGACAAGGCCTGGCAGACTTCCCACCGGACGAATCCCGGCGCGATGAGGACATGGCCCGAAGCCGCTTCGGCAAGGGCATCCCGTTCGGGACCCCGCATGACGGATGCGATAATCGCCGATGTATCGATGACTATATTCATGCAGTAACCTCCTTTCTGGTATTGTACAATTGTACATTACTGTGTCAAGTAAAACGCGAAGGATCCGTATTCCCGGGCTTTGGGGAGATGCCGGCAAGGATCGTTGCGCGAAACCCGCCCTCGACGATGCAGGATACCGTTCGAAGAGGATGATGGGCGGCCATTACCCGAAATATTCGCACAATTATCCTTTTTCAACGCCAATTGTTCACACACCGGTCACACTTTTTCCGTTATACTCGGGTAGAATGGGCGGTTTTGGACCGACGCACTTCCAGAGCCTGAGTCATCGTCACCTTATAGACATTGGACCACCGGCCGTATATACAGCACTTTAATCACGTATTTCGGGGAAGGCGCTCATGAACGGTGCAATGGGAGAAGGTGTCAGAGGAGAGTTGACGGACCGGTTTGTCTGTGCGATACAACATCTGAGTCGACTGATGCACAACGACCGTATTGGCGAGCTGAAGAAACTCGGATTGAATGCGCACCAGGCAAATACACTGCTGATGTTGTACCACCGCGGACCCACCAGGATGGGTGCCCTGGCAAACTACCTGGGCAGCAAGCTGCCGCATATGTCCATCATCGTAGATCACCTGGTTGGCAAGGGTTACCTGCAGCGAAGTTCGGACCCGAGCGATCGCAGGGTGGTGATCTGCGAATTTACCGATGACGGCAGGAAGGCTACGCAGCGGATCATAAATCACACGAGGATTCGCGCGAAAAAAGTGGCCGAAAAGTGGGACTTCAAGCAATTCGAGTCCGTGGTCGAGTCGCTGGAATCATTATGGAGCACAGACGAGGAAAGGTCTTTCGGCATCGTTTCGGAGCCAAACAAAGAGAGGCTGTTCAACAAGATGTAATAAAGCCGGACCAGCGGGAAACGTCCCGCTGGCCGGATTAAGGCGGTCCTGCCCGACCGTGCCGTGGCGATAGTCTGCGCCAGTTCGCTAACCCCGCACCCGATTACCCAGGCGGGTCGGGACGACCATCAACGCCGGGACGCCAACCTCTCGTCCCGGTTGCTCGACCGAGCCGGTGTTCCAGTCCCACACCAGCGTGCCGGTCCCACACCAGCGTGCCAGTCCCACACCAGCGTGCCAGTCCCGCCCGGGACGCCAACCCCGCCAGGGCACCGTACTTCTCCGTCCCGTAATCAACGCATACGTTCTATTCCGGTGATCGGTGCCTGCCACTCGCCCGCGGTCGCCGAATTCATGCTCCCCCAAGGCAATCGCCGCCACACTAACACCCCCTCAATCTACAGGCCTTGATCTCTTCAAGGTGATCGTCGCCGCCATCCGCCGTCGTTTGCCCTTCGGTCCGAATCTTACCGCTCCCTGAATCGGACCCTTCACATACGGACGGATTCAGCTTGGCGTGCAGAATCCCGGCGAATCGCTCCGACGCCGGACCGTGGCGGCACAAGCCAGGCAGCGCACACCAAAGGACCTGGAGAATAACTTAGCAGAAGTAAAGTTTGATTTGACAAATGTTAATTTGCTGGATAGTTTCTTATAAGTTTTGTTGAAATGTGTGATTTTTCTCGGGACATTCTCCGCCCCGGAGCATTCGGCTGAACCTGGCGCTGGAACGACCCGAGAGACACGAAGGAATTACCTCAGTTGCCTTCCCGGATGGATCGACCGTTCCCGGGATTGTTGATTGAGAAACGGAACCATTCGATCCCGCAGAAAAGTTGCTTTTCTAACCGCTCGATTTACCCCAGGTGACCGATTTGAACAACGAACGCCGACAGGATATCTCAGACCGCTACCTGAATTCCGTGGAAGAAATCAACCGGATCATGTACAGCGGCCGTTTGCATGAATGGCAGGGAATGGACCTCTCGATTTCCCAGTTCAATACCCTGGTCATGCTGAAGCAGATGGGCTCCATGCGGATGGGGATGATCTCCTACTACCTGAAGAACACGCTGGCTGCCACGACATCGATCGTAGACCGCCTGGAGAAAAAAAGCCTGGTGGTTCGGACCAAGGATCCAGAAGACCGAAGAGTGGTCATCTGCGAACTGACGGAAGAGGGACAGAAAGCCACGGAGCGATTCTGGCGTGTCGCCCGGGAGGCGGCACTGAGGGTTGCCGGAAAGTGGGACCAGGAGCAATTGGAATCCGTGGTCAACGCACTGGAACTGATCTTGCGGACCCATAAGGAGATCGTTCAGTCCGGCGTTTCGTCCAGGGCCAACGAGTAGTCCCAGCCTGCCTTTTTGCCTCACACGAACAACCGATTAAATTACTGAAGTTACGTGGTACGGGTCAGCATGAAGTGCCGCGCGGCACCGATGATGCCGGCGTCGTCGCCGAGTTTGGCAGGCACAATTTCGAGGATGCTGGCGGACCACTTGTAGGCGCGCCGCGCCACCTCCGCGCGGACGGGGCCGAAGATCAGATCGCCCGCCTTGATGACGCCCCCGCCTATGACGATCATTTCAGGATTCAGTAGGTTGGTGAGACTGGAGACGGCCGTGCCCAGGAGCGTGGCGGACCGGTGCATCACCTTGCGCGCCGTCTCGTCGCCGCGATTGGCCGCCTCGGCGATCATCGCGGCGTCGATGCGGCCGGGATCGCCGCCGGCCAGTTCTTTCAATAAGCTCGTACACCCATCCCGCAACAGTTCCCGCGCCTGTTCGGCGATGGCCGTCGCCGAGGCATAGGCTTCCAGGCACCCCAGCGCACCGCAGCCGCACAGTCTGCCGTTCTCCACCACGGTCATATGGCCGATCTCGCCGCCCGCGCCGTTGGAACCGCGCCAGACTTCGTGATTCATGATGATCGCGCCGCCGACGCCCGTCCCGAGGGTGATGCATACGATATTGGCGTAACCGGCGGCACCTCCCACCCAGTGCTCCCCGATGGCCGCCGCGTTGGCGTCGTTCTCGATCGCCACCGGAAGCCCCAGGCGTTCCCGGAGCAGCGACTGGAGCGGGAGATCCACCCATTCCGGCACGTTCGGCGCGTAGACCACGGTGCCTGAACCCTCGGGGATCAATCCCGGCGTACCCACGCCCACGCCCGCCACGCGGTCCCGTCCGCAGGAATCCATGGTCGTCTCGACGCAGGCCACCAAACGGTCGATCACCTCCCCGGCGGTCCGGCTGCCCAATATGGACTGCCAGGCCCGGTGGGTAATGCGGCCGCCGTCATCCACGACGGCGCTGTTGACGTTGGTCCCGCCCAGGTCGACGCCTATGACCAGGTCTCGCTTCATACCAGCTCCGAGCTTCCGGTCGGATTGGCTCGATCATCTGGATTGGCGTGATCGACAGGTTCGACCGGATCGTCCAGCACCGCAAGGTCCGCGCCCGTCATGGATTCCGGACGGGGAATGCCCATCATGGACAGCACGGTCGGCGCCACGTCCGCCAGCCGCCCGCCGGTGCGCAAGGGTGCGTCTTCCCGCTTATCATCCACGAGGATGAGCGGCACGAGATTCGTCGTGTGCGCCGTGTGGGGCGCGGCGGTATCGGGATCCACCATCATCTCCGCGTTGCCGTGGTCCGCCGTCACGATCGCCCCGCCGCCGGCCGACCGGACCGCGTCCATCACCGCTCCCAGGCACCGGTCGGCCGTCTCCACGGCAGCGACCGCCGCCGGAAGCGAACCCGTGTGGCCCACCATGTCCGGATTGGCGAAATTCACCAGCACGAAATCGTACTTCCCTCCGCGCAGGGCATCGGCCACCCGAGCCGCGACCTCGGGTGCGCTCATTTCGGGCTTCTCGTCGTAGGTGGCCACGTCCCGCGGCGAGGGGACCAGGATCCGGTCTTCGCCATCGAAGGGCCGCTCATCGCCGCCATTGAAGAAATAGGTGACGTGAGGATACTTTTCCGTTTCCGCCACGCGCAGCTGACGCCTGCCGGCCAGGCTGATCGTTTCTCCCAGGATTTCGCGCATGCGTTCCGGGGGACGAAAGGCGCAGGGTACATCGAAACGCGCATCGTAGGGCGTCATGGTGGCGATGCGTATGTCCGGTACCGCCCCGCGGTCGAATCCGTCGAAATCCCGTTCGATGAAGGCCCGGACGATCTGGCGTCCCCGGTCCGCCCGGAAATTGAAGACGATTACCGCATCGCCGTCCGAAATCGCCGTGGCGGGACCGGCCGGCGTTGCGCTGGTAGGGCTAGCTGTCGTTGCACCGGCGGGACTGGTCGATCCTGCGCTGGTACGGTCAGCTGTCGTCGTCCTGGCGGGCCCGTCCGGCGCCGAGTTGGCGGGCCCGTCCGGCGCCGGCGCGATCACAGTGGGCGATACGAACTCGTCTGTTTCACCCCGGTCGTACGCCGCTTGAATGGCTTCCGCCGCGGTGCCGGCCTGGTACCCCTTTCCTGCGGTAAAGAGCTCATAGGCCCTGCGCACCCGCTCCCACCGGTTATCCCGGTCCATGGCGTAGTACCTTCCGGTCACGGTGGCGATGCGGCCCACGCCGAGTCGCTCGGTGGCCTTCTGCAGTGTATCGAGATAGGCCGGCGCACTCCGGGGTGCCGTATCCCGGCCGTCCAGGATGGCGTGCACCAGGACGCGATCGCCGGCCAAGCCCCGGCGATGGGCTGTTTCGAGTAGCGCCAGGTAATGCTTCTCGGCACTGTGGACCAGTCCGTCCGACGTGAGTCCCATCAGATGCAGCCGGCCACCCGTTCCCCTAAGCCGTTCCAGGATTTCGACGAGCGCGGCGTTCTCGTAGAATGAGCCGTTGTCGATGGCCTCGTTGATCCGGCTGACTTCCTGGCGGACCACCCGCCCGGCGCCCAGATTGAGGTGGCCGACTTCCGAATTGCCCATGATCCCGGGCGGAAGACCGACGTCCTCGCCCGATGCGCTCAGCATGGTATGGGGATAATGCTGCCACAGCCTGTCGAAGTTCGGTGTATTCGCCAGCAGAACGGCATTGGCATCGCCGCGGGGGGCGATGCCCCAGCCGTCCAGGATGATCAGTGCGACGGGAGCATTCATCTGGAAGTACGTACACCGGCCTTATGGATTCGGGTGCCCGATACCCGTCGGCCAAAAGGCCCATTATGAAGAAAACGCGGAAGGCGCTCCGCGTTTTCTGATGAGTTAAACGATGTTCCTGGATGCCGGACGCGCGGCGGTGTGCCGGGCGCGCGGCGGTGTGCCGGACGCGGCTTCAGCGTCTCGCGTTCATACTACAGTTTACTCTTCGGGAATCCGAAGTCCCACCAGAAATTGCGCGTTGCCGCGCTGAATCCTGAAGCGGATGGCCTGTCCGGCATCGAATTGCCGGACGATTCCGAGGAATTCCTGGACGCTGGACACCGGATCGCCGTTCACCTCGCGGATCAGATCGCCCCGCTGGAGTCCCCGGTCCTCGGCCACGCTGCCTGAACGCACCTGTGCGATTACCACGCCCGAACCCGATTCGTAGAAACGGCTCCATTCACGGGTAATATCCATGACATCGATACCAAGGTTGCTCGCGGGACTTCTTTCCTTCGGTTCCTCTCTCGACGCGGTACGCGTGGGATCTCCGTCCGGCAATTCGCCCAGTGCGATCGCGACCGTTACGGGTTCGCCGTCCCGGATCACATTGAGTTCCACTACCGTACCCGGCGCTAAATCCGCGATCCGGTTGCGCAGGTCGTCCGTATCCTCCACTTCATTTCCGTTCAGGGCAACGACCACGTCCTCCTGCTGGAGGTCGGAATCTCTCGCCGGACCGTCGTCCGTGATCCCTTCGATGAGCACCCCGTCCGAGTTTTCAAGCCCCATGGACTCCGCTACGACCTCATCGAGATTACTGATCATAACACCCAGGTAACCGCGCGTAACACGTCCGTCTTCGACCAGCCGGGTCATGATATTCCGAGCCATGTTCGCCGGAACCGCGAACCCAACACCCTGGTATCCGCCGGTCCGGGTCGATATGGCCGTGTTGATGCCCATGAGGTTTCCTTCCAGGTCGACCAGGGCGCCTCCGCTGTTCCCGGGGTTGATGGCCGCGTCCGTCTGGATGAAATTCTCATAGGAGTTCTGGGCCAGCACCCCGCCCCTGCCCTTGGCGCTGACGATGCCCGCCGTGACGGTGTGGTTCAGCCCGAAGGGATTGCCTACGGCCATGACCCATTCGCCCACGCGCAGCTTGTCGGAATCGCCGAAGGGCAGCACGGGAAGATCATCGAAATCGACTTTGATGACGGCCAGGTCCGTCCTGGGATCCAACCCGATGATTTCGGCCTTCGCCACGCGCTCGTCCGACAGCTGGACCTCCAACTCGTCGGCGTCTTCCACCACGTGATTGTTCGTCAGAATGTAGCCGTCCTCCGATACGATGACCCCGGAACCCACACCCCGGAAAGGACGGGGTTGGACATCCGGCGGTTGCCTGCCGCCAAAAAATTCCTCGAAGGGTCGCCAGAACCGCTGCTGCGTCTGTCTGACCACTCGTTCGCTTTTTATGAGAACCACAGCGGGCTTCACTCTCTCGGCTATGGTGGCAAAGGTCTCACTGAAATCCTCAAGTGATCGTTGGTCCGCGGCCACGACCGGCGTGATCGATCTGTATTCATCCCGTTCGGCGACGGATGCGTCCCAGTTGGAAATGAACAGTGCTCCGAGCACCATGCCCGTGACGAGCAGCGCCGCGGCGGCCAGGCCCCCGAACTTCCTTTTCTCCTTCATACTCGATCTCCCCTTCTTTATTGGGCTGGAACCAACTTGATCCAACTATGCATAATACCGGGCGCGCGACCCGGCGTCAATCGTTTACCTCAGTTCAGATTCGCGTCGCGAGGCGCAACCGCCACGCCGCCTTCCAGGCTCTCCGCCCACGCCTCGTCGCTTTCCGGCGCGTCGACGGGTTCGTCTTCGACCCGTCCGTCCATGAGCGCCAGTTCCAGGACCTGGTCGATGTGGTCGACCAGGCAGAATCCGAGCTTCTCCTTGACGGCCGCGGGCACGTCGGCCAGGTCTTTCTCGTTCCGGCGGGGCAGGATGATGGTGGTGATGCCGGCCCGCATCGCCCCGAGGACCTTCTCCTTGATGCCGCCCACGGGCATGACCTTGCCGCGGAGGGTGACCTCGCCGGTCATGGCCAGGTCGTTCCTCACGGGCCGGCCCGTGAACAGGGAGGTGAGCACTGTCACGAGCGCTACGCCGGCGGAGGGTCCGTCCTTGGGAATGGCGCCCACGGGCAGATGGATGTGGATGTCGTGCGCGCCGAAGAACGCCGGGTCGATCTGCCAGTCCGCGGCATGCGACCGCACGTACGTGAGCGCGGCCCGGGCGGATTCCTTCATCACGTCGCCCAGTTGGCCCGTGAGCGTCAGTCCCTTGCCGCCGGACATCTTGCTGGCTTCCACGAACATGATCTCGCCACCGGCGGGGGTCCACGCCAGGCCGATGGCCACACCGGGTTCGCCGGTGCGTTCCGCGGTTTCCGAGAAGTACTCCGGCGGTCCGAGGTACCGGTGCAGATCGTCTTCCGAGACTGGGAAGGGGGGCGCCTGCCCTTCGGCGACCGAACGGGCCGACTTGCGGGCCACCGTGCGGATCTTGCGTTCCAGGTTGCGCAGGCCCGCTTCCCTGGTATAGTCGGCGATGATCCGGCCGACCGACCGGTCGTCGAAGACCACGTCCTCGGTGGACAGCCCGTGCGTTTCCAGTTCCCGTGGGACGAGGTAGCGCCGGGCGATCTCGATCTTCTCCTCTTCCGTGTATCCCGAGAGTTCGATGACCTCCATGCGGTCGCGCAGCGGCTCCGGAATGCCGGCCAGCATGTTGGCCGTGGTCACGAACATGACATTGGACAGGTCGAAGGGCAGATCGATGTAGTGGTCGGTGAAGGTGTCGTTCTGCTCCGGGTCGAGCACTTCGAGCAGCGCCGAGGAGGGATCTCCCCGGAAGTCCCGTCCGAGCTTGTCGATCTCGTCCAGCATGAAGACCGGGTTGTTGGTGCCCGCCTTGCGGATACTCTGGATGATGCGGCCGGGCAGGGCGCCGATGTAGGTCCTGCGGTGTCCCCTGATCTCCGCCTCGTCATGCACGCCGCCCAGCGAAATGCGCACGAACTGGCGGCCCAGGGCGCGGGCGATGGATTTGCCCAGCGAGGTCTTGCCTACCCCCGGTGGTCCGACGAAGCACAGGATGGAACCCTTCAGGTCCGGTTTCAGGCTGCGCACGGCCAGGTGTTCGAGGATGCGGTCCTTGATCTTCTCCAGGCCGTAGTGGTCTTCGTCCAGGATCTCCCGGGCGCGCTCGATGTCCAGCTGATCCTCCGACGAGACCGACCAGGGCAGTTCCGACAGCCACTCGAGGTAGGTCCGCAGCGTCGAATACTCGGGTGAGATGGACGGGATGCGTTCCAGGCGCTGGAGCTCGCGCTCGGCCTCCACCCGGGCCAGATCCGGAAGGCCCGCTTCGTCGATCTTCTCGCGCAGACCGGACAGGTCCTCGCCCTGGCCTTCGCCGTCTTCGCCGTCTTCGCCGAGTTCCCGCCGGATGGCCTTCATCTGCTCGCGGAGATAGTACTCGCGCTGGGCCTTGCCCATCTTGTCCTCGACCTGCGACTGGATGCGGCTGCCCGTCTCCGCCACTTCGACTTCCTGGGCGATCAGGAACGTCAACGCCTTCAGCCGGTCCTTGACGTCACTCAATTCCAGCATGGCCTGCTGGTCTTCGAGGGAGATCCTCAGGTTGAAGGCGACGAAATCGGCCATCTTGGAGGGCTGGTCCTCCAGGTTCAGCAGGGGAATCCGCAACTCCTCGGACATGGTCGGGACCAGTTCGATCAGCCTTTGGAACTGTTCCGCCAGGTTGTGGGCCAGGGCCTTGCCTTCCATGGACTCGTTCTTCCGCTCAGCCTGGAGCTCCACCCGGGCACGCATGACGGGCTCGGTTTCGAGCACTTCCAGCACCCGGGCGCGGGACACGCCGTGGACGACGGCGTGGAGACTGTCTTCCGGCAGCTTCATCATCTTGTAGATACGAACCAGCGTTCCGTATTCGTAGAGATCGTCCGGCGTAGGCCGGTCGGTCTCGGGGTCCCGCTGCGCCAGAATCAGGACCACCTTGTCCTGCTGCAACGCCTCGTCCAGCGCCTTGACGGAACCCGGCCGGTCGGCCACCAGCGCGGCGGCCATGTGGGGATACACGACCAGGTTGCGCACGGGCAGCACGGCGATGGACTCGATTACCGAATCTTCCTGAAGGTTCGTCTGGATTTCCTGGAGTGCCTTGACCTCGACCATGCTTGTGCCTCGCTTTCTCCGCCTTGCTTTGCGTCCTCGAGAGACGACCGGCCGCTCGGGAGACGGTCGGCCGGTTGCACGTACCACCCTGTGGTGCGCCAAGTCGGCGGACGACCGGCCGCCCTCGTGGCTGCTTACCCTCTTTATACGCACGAACCGGCCTGTTCGCTTCATTTGGACCGGAAGTTCGTGCCGTAATGCATAGATGGAAGGCGCAAACATCATGCCACGGCGATTCCGGGCCTGTGCGGGATGAGTTTGGGGTACCGGCTCGACGAATTCAGGGTGTTTCCGATCACCGGCAGGACATGCATTCACTGGTATATGCCAATTTGGCAGTATTGGCGCCATGAACTGCCATTTTGGCATATATCGGTAGCCTTCCTTATCGCGCCACACCGCTTCCTTCATCCATCGAAACAGGTTGACAATTCATCGGTTCGGGTTACCATGTCGAAAAAAGATCGGACCTGCACGTCCACAGGCGAAACGAGCGGTCTGTACAGCCGGTTCCGGACTGAACGCGCTTTTGTTTCCGGGTAATTTCGGCCAGGGTATTCGGCGGGAACATCCGGGCAACACCCCCTGTCTCCTTACGAGACCCCACAAGAGGAACACCCATGAAACGTCCTTTCAATCGGATCATGACGTCCGCGCTGGCCTGCTTCCTGATCGCCGGCTGGGCCGTGGCGGGTTGCGGTGGCGAAGACGGCGGCGATAGCCAGGACCACGGAGCGGAACCGGCCGAAATCGAAGCGCCCGATCCCAATACGGAGGCCCGTCAGGAGCACATGAGAGAGATCGCCCGGCTCTGCGAAGGGATCGCCGCGGCGGTAGAGAATGGTGCTCTGGGGACGATCGGGGCCGACGTGAGCAGTCTCAAGGAAATCATGGAAGAGGTTTCGACGATGCCGCCGCGGTATGACTCCTCGAGATACGGGTTCTACGCCTCCGACTTCCAGATACGGGCCGAGACGCTTATTGCCGCCGCGGAGACCGGTTCCGCCATTGAGGCCGACTCGGCGCTGCAGGACCTGAACATTACCTGCGGCGTCTGCCATTACAACTGCCAGTACCCGGCCGATCCGTAAACCCCGGCGAGGACGCGCAACGAGACGTGGTTGCGCATATCACCCCGGCAAGGAGGAATCATGATTCGCCAGATCACCGCCGCGCTGGCCTGCGCGGCGCTCATAGCCGCGGCGTGCGGCCAATCCGATCCGTCCGAAGCACCCGCGCCGCCCGAAGAGGAGTCCGCACCCGTGAATCCGATGAACGAATACGGTATGACGGCCAGCAATGTTTTCCTGTACTACGCCGACGTGGAAGCGGCGACGACGTTCTACACCCGCACCCTGGGCTTCGCCGTGGCGGCCGATTACGGGTTCGCCAAGATCCTCCGCGTGGGGCCGAGTTCCTTCATCACGCTCGTCGACGAAGAGATGGGCATGCACAGCGCCAGCGATCCCAAGACCGTCGCCATCGCCCTCATCACGGACCAGCTCGACGAGTGGTGGGAGTACATGAAGGACCAGGACGTGGAGATGCGCTTCCCGTACAACCCGGTAGAGGGACGCCCCCATCACGGCTTCGTGGCCATCGACCCGGAAGGCTATCTCCTGGAGTTCGAGCGGTTCAATGATCACCCCGAGAACGAGTTGCTGACTCCGGTGCTGAACGAGACCGAGACCATCTACCCCGCCGAAGGGGCGTCCGACGTGCCTCCGGGACTGGGGTTCAAGGCGACGGTGGTGTGGTTCTACTACAAGGACATGCCCGCGATCCAGGCCTTCTACGAGGACGTCATGGGCTTCGAACTGATCGTGGACCAGGGATGGACCAAGATCTACCGCATATCGCCCTCGGGCTACATGGGCCTCGTGGACGAAACGCGCGGCATGCACAACTTCACGGAGAAGAAGGCCGTCACCATGTCCTTCTGGACGGACCGCATCGACGACTGGTACGCCTACGTCAGCAACCACGGTTCCTTCGAGATGCGGTCGGAGAAGGTCGAGGAAACGGACCGGTACCGCGCCTTCGTCGCCTATGACCCGGAGGGCTACTATCTCGAGTGGAACGTCTTCAAGGACGCGCCGGACAACGAGACCCTCCACCGGATGCTGCGGGGCGAAGAGTAGCATTCGAGGAGTAGCTCGGGGCGAGGAGTAGCTCGGGGCACGTTGAATTCCACGGCGAATGGCATAAGGTTGAGGAGTTTAAGGAACAGAAATGGCGATCATCCGGCCCTATGACACTGAGCGCGACCGCGACGCGATTATACGGATCTGGCGCGAAGTGCACTGGATCACGAACGACGAGCAGGCCAAGTGGGCGCCTCAGTTCATGGAGAAAGCCCGGACCGACGTGGCCGAAGTGAACGGTGAGGCGGAGTGCCAGGCCTCTTCGACCGACGGCACGTTCCGGTACCTGGACGAAGACCTCACCATGTCCGCCATCGTGGGGGTGACGACCAGCCGGATCGCCCGGAAACAGCGCCTGGCCCAGCGGGTCACCGCGCACCGTATCGGCCAGGACGCGGCGAACGGCGTGGAGATCTGCACGCTGACCATGTTCGAACAGGGATTCTACGACCTGATGGGGTTCGGCACGGGTCCCTATGGACACAGGGTACGCTTCGATCCCGCCGACCTCACGATAGACCGTCCGTTTCGGGTTCCCAGGCGCCTGAAGGCCGACGACTGGGAGATGATCCACGCCGCCATGATAAACCGCAGGCTGACGCACGGCGGCTGCAGATTATATCCGGCCGAGTTGTTGCAGGTCGAGCTGAATCATGCGGAGAAATCCTTCCTCCTGGGGTATTGCGATGGTCCCGGCGGCGAACTGACCCACTTCTTCTGGGCCAGCGACCACGAGGAACACGGTCCCAGCTATATCTACATGATGGCCTACCAGGACCACGACCAGTTTCTGGAACTGCTCGCGCTCATGAGATCGCTTGGCGACCAGATCCGGCTCTTCCAGATGGTCGAACCCCCCGACGTGCAGCTCCAGGACCTGATCAAACAGCCCTTCCGAGCCAGGATGGTGTCCGAAAAGGGATCCTTCAACACCCTGATTCGGGGTGATGGCTACTGGCAGGCCCGGATCTGCGACCTGGAAGCCTGCATGGCCAAAACCCATCTGGACGGGTCGACGGCGCGGTTCAACCTCGTTCTGAAGGACCCGATCGAGAAGTACCTGGACGCGGACGCGCCCTGGCGCGGACTGAGCGGCGAGTACGTTGTTACGCTCGGCCCGGAATCCACCGCCGAATCCGGCACTGACCCCGCCCTTCCCACGCTGACCGCCTCGGTGGGCGCCTTCACCCGCATGTGGCTCGGTGTCCGTCCCGCCACGGGCCTGGCCGTCACCGACGACCTCGACGGTCCCCCCGAACTGCTGTCCGCACTGGACCGGACCCTGCGCCTGCCCGTGCCGGGGTTGTGTGGATGGGAGTACTAGGTTTCGTAGGGTTATCCCGATTAATGCGTAACTAAGTTTCCCGGCAGATCTATATTTTATGAATAATCCCAGTCGCGAACGTACCGCTCAGGCAGCTAACGGTAAGAGGTTCGAAATGTTTATTAGGATTGATTCAGAAGGACAGGTCACCTTGCCGACAAGTGTTCTGGACGCCCTCGGCGTGGGTCCCGGTGACCAGATCGAAATCACCGAAGGGCCGGATGGGTACATCCTCAGGCCACCAAGGCGAATTGACTATTCCAGTCTGGGGACTTTGAGGGATAAACTCAGACGTGGCCATGGTACGTTCGATATTCAAGCCTTCCGCGAGCAGCCTTTTGATCCGTCGCTTAGAGATTGATGCTGCGGTGCGTGCCTAACTCGTGAATAAATCCTCCTCTTACCAATTTGGTGGAACCCACAACCGCCATCTGGTTATCAGGCGCGTACATTTGAGTGCGGAATCAAGTTTGGCATTACCTGCAGTCATTCGTTCTCGGCACGATATCGAAAGTTTCGATGGGCCAGAGAGCCTATCCACCAAGTAGCCCAAGCGCTTCATCACGGCACCATTGCCTAGATTCTCCGCATATTCAATGAGCGTTACATCACTTCGGTCCGGATTCTTCAAGTAGACGGCCAGGCAATCCGATACATGCTGGATGCCACCACCCAGCTTTGGGTTGTCCAGTATGTCGATTATGGTTCGGTGAATATCTGAGACAAGTACCCTGGTGTTACCGCGCCAGACTGCCTTGGTACCGAACACCTTGCGTTTGTGAATATGAGACAACCAAAACCGGGCTCCATGACGTACCTGGTGTTTTTTACGCACCGGATTCGACGTCAATACGACCGTGTCTTTAAACATTTGTTCCGTCAGTTCCCAGTATTCTGCAGCGGTCCAACCGCCGATATAGGATAATCCGTAGAGCACTGGCACCAGTACCCAGTGATCGTCCAGTACATAGCGGTTGCCAAGCAGTTCCAAAGGAACGGGTACGTACGCCCCGCGGCCTATGCGTGTCAACCATCCTTGACTGGTCCATCTGGAAAGTAGCTTGGATGCTTCTATCCGGGTTACCAGTAGCGTTCTGACCACATCGTCCGTTCCGATGACATCGTCCGCGTCCCGTAGTACAGTTGAAAGCCTCTGCCTTCCGATTGGGTATGCTCGTTTACTATCAGGAGTACTTTTTGTCTTCATAATATCTCAATTAATGTGAATTAATGAAAATATAATATATTGAATTTGACCGATCAAGCATCGGGTCTTTCCTAATCAAGAGATCTTCATGATATTGATGTGATTGTACTGGGATGAAGACACGATAGCCCATCGGATGCTGACTACAATAAAGTCCAGCAACCGGAGGAAAGATAGTGGCTCAAACCAATACCGTGAACAACATTGTTACGCGCCTGTTGACGCTCGACCCGTACCGGATTGTGCTTTTCGGATCCCATGCAATGGATAGAGAACATCTGGAGAGTGATGTCGACCTTTTGGTCATCTTAGACTCTGAGATCATCTCGCAGACTTACGAGGAGAGAATAGACAAGAAAATCTCGGCGAGACACTGTATAGAGGAGATCAACAAGGAGATTCCCATTGATCTCCTGGTCTATACCAGGGCTGAGTACGAATACCTATTGCATCAAGGAGTATCGTTTCTAAATGAAATAGAGAAATCGGGAAAAACCGTATATGAGAAAACAGGCTAAAGCTTGGTTGGAATTGGCCCGTGATGACTTGGAGGTCGCGGAAGAGATCATAGATCGTGAGGACCTGACTCATATGGTTGCCTTCCACTGTCAGCAAGCGATCGAAAAATCATTCAAAGCCATCCTTGAAGAATACGAGCGTTCTACGCCAAAGGTCCATGACCTGATTACATTGAGAAACAAGATTGAAAAACACATAGAACTCGACTTAAATTCTGATCTTCTGTTCCAATTGAATGAACTGTACGTCGACGCACGATATCCTTCCGATTTGGGGTTGCTTCCAGGCGGCAAGCCGCCAATAGAACTATCCCGTAGGATGTGCGATGTTGCTAGAGGTATATGGGAACAAATAGAGCAGAATACGGCTTAAGAAAAACACGATCAGCCAGATTCAACCTTGTTTTGTTTATTGGACTATGGAGACTCGTCGAACGACATGACGGGACGAGTGTACGATGAGAAACAAATATAAGGCGATAATCGAGAGGGACGACGGTTGGTACATCGCTTATTGTGATGAAATACCCGGAGCAAATGGTCAGGGCCGGACCGTGGATGAAGCCCTCGATAGTCTAGACAAAGCCATTACGCTAGTACTGGAAGATCGTCGAAAATAGGGAATACGAAGAACAATTCCGGAAGCGTACTGTCTGGTATGGGTCACCATTGATCCCCGTATGACAGTGATTCAGAATCGCCCCATCACAACTTCGGGTCCGGATCACGGGTATTCTCACCACCCGCCTGAATCAACAGATAGTTCATCGTCGACGCGGCCTGACGGAACTTCATCGCCTCCTGGTAAGCCGGATCGTTGTACCACGCCTCTGCATGCGCCCTGCTGGGAAACTCCAAAATCACCATCCGTCCGTCGTAATCCCTGCCCTCGACACAGGCGATTTCCTCGCCCCGCGTCAGGAACCTGCCCCCGTATTTCTTGACGATGGGAGGGGTCCGGTCGGTGTATTTCCGGTAGGTACCGGGATCGTGGACGGACATCATGGAGATGACATAAGCAGGCATTGAAGTTGCTCCCCTGTATGGTTTGGCGATTCCTGGCAACGATGAATTCAGCGCGTGAAGCACAAAGACGCCTGGCTGACCTCCGGCGGATGTACGATGCGACTGACCAGGCCCCCCGCCCCGTCGTCCTGCCACTGGATCTGTATGCCCTTCAGGTCGCGCTGCGCACCGGCCTGGGCGTCACCTAGCGGATAGACGCCAAAGGGTCCCAGTACGGTCTGTTTGGAGGTCGCGAATAAAAAGTCGCGGATTGACGCGCGGTCGATTTCCCCGGTGAGCGTGGCGGCCCGGTTGATGCCCTCCGCCAGAAGTTCCACGGCGCCGAAACCCGATGCGGCCTGGTAGTCCGGCATCTTGTTGTAGGCCGCTTCGTAGCGTCGAATGAACGTATCGTTCGTGGTGATGTATCCCTCCGTGCGGATCGATGGATCCCAGGCCGCGTTGCCGATGACGCAACGCCCGGCCGCGCCCGCCTCGCCTATGAAGGATGCTCCGCTCGCCAGGAGAAGGGACGTCAGGAGCGGTCTGTATTCCACGGCGGTCACGGCCCTCGCGAACGCGATCGCGTCGTCGGAATACCCTCCGCCGATGAACAGATCGGCGCCCGCATCCCGCGCCATGGCCGCCAGGGCCTCGTGGTCCGCGCCGCCCGCCGCGTAGGCCTGCTCCATCACGAGGTCGAGGCCCCGGGTCCGGGCCGCATCGCGAATGCCCTGGGCCACCGCCGTTGGAAAGGCCGTATCCTCCCAGACCAGGGCCACCGTGCGCGCACCGGCCTGCGCGGCCAGTTCCACGGAACCCTCGAGATAAGTCGGGCCCGGATTCGACATCTGCACGCTCCACTGCCGACCTCGATTCGCCCAGATCTCGGGAGCCGCTGCCGCCGAGGCAACGAGCGGGATGCCGGCCGATTCCGTCACGCTGATCACAGGTTCGGTGATCCCACTGCCGTAAGGGCCCAGAAAGGCGGTGATGGAATCCGAGGCGATCATCTCCTGGTAAAGGCGAACGCTCGCGTCCGCGTCGCTTCCATCGTCGTGAATCACCAACTGCACCTTCCGCCCGCCGATCCCGCCCTGCTCGTTCAGCAGTTCAACGGCAAGCCGATAGCCGCGGCTGACCTCTGCCCCGGGCGTGCTGAGGCGACCGGTCTCGGCCACAGCCGCTCCAAGCACGATGGGTTTCGGTACCGGCATCGTCGTGGGATCAGGTCCCGTCGGATCTTCGTTACCGCACGCGGCCACCACCAGTGCCACCGCCAATGCCATCGCCATTGCCAACAACGGCGCCAGCACCAGTACGCCAGGCCATCGAACCCTCATGTTCGTACCTCTCATGTCGCATTATGCGGGTTATAGCGGCGTTTCAGGTCCTACCTCACCCGTTCCGCCCGGTGAGTTTGCCCGTCCTGGAGAAAGAGGAAGTGGTCGACGTTTCCCTCTTCGTCCGGGACGAAGGTGATCCGGGCATCCTCTTCTTCCAGGTAGAAATCACCTGACGATTCGAGGACGAGTTCGCTCCGGGGCTGGCCGGGCGGCTGGCCGTAGAGCATGCCGTCGCTGTAGGTGATTTCCACGGTGAATTCGGGGGAAAAGGCGTAGGTGCCTGTGCAGGCCACGTAGGCGTCCTCGGTCAGGTGCACGACCTTCCTCGGGGGCGGCGCCAGGGGGTTCCGGGCGCTCAGCAGGTGGAACCCGATGTCCTCGACGCTGGCCGAGCTGTTGGACAGGACCACGACGCCCTTGCGCCACTGCTTGAGAAAGGCGGCGAAGGCGTAGAACCCATTGGTCCGGCCGGTGAGCCAGTGGATGTCGCGGCCTCGCTCGTCCTGGCGCACTTTCCAGCCCAGCGCGGTCTGGACGTCCTCCTCGTCCGTGGGATGCCGGGCCACGATGAGGCTGTCGAAGGACGCGTGGTAGCGAGTCGAATCGTCTTCGGTGAAATCTTCCGGCAGGGCGTAGATGATCCCCATGCTGGCCGACACCAGGGTCATCATGTCCAGGAGGTTGGACCGAAGACCCGTACCGCCCACGAGGGTCGTGTCGGACCAGGAGGGAACGGGCCTGCGGGCGTCGTCGTGTCCGGTCGCCAGGTACGTCCGCATGGACGGCGTAGACGCATTGGCCGTGTTGGCCAGCTTGAGCGGATCGCCGAGCAATACCCGGATCAATTGGTCATAGGATTCGCCGGCCGCGCGTTCGAGCACGTGTCCCAGGAGCCCCATGCCGAGATCGGAATAGGCGTAGCGGTCTTCCGTCCCGATAACGCCCTCCATACCGTCGCGGTACTCCGGTACATTTCGGCCCGGCGTATCCGAACGGTCTTCGGCTTTCCGACCGAGTGAACCTTCGCTATCCGGAGCCAGGGGACTTTCGCCTTCCCGATCCATAGGATCTTCGCTGTCCGGATCTTCGAAATCGAACGGAAACGCGTGCCCGTCGCGCTGTGTTTCCGCGTACCGATCGAGAAACGCGTACATCAGTTCCACCGAATACCCCTTCAGCGGATCGTCCGGGTCGTCAGAAACCAGGTTGTCCGGCAGGCGGGGCAGTCCCGAGGTGTGGGTGGCGAGGTGCTCGATCAGGATGGGGTTTCCTGCACGCGTGGTCGGGACGGTCACCGTCTCCGGGAGATAGGCGGACACCTCGTCGGTCAGGTTTACGTCGCCCCGCTGGACCATGAGGGACAGCATGGCCGTGGTGTACAGGCTGCTCAACTGCCCGATCTCGAAGACCGTCATGCCACTCACGCGCCGGATCGTGCCGCGGTTGAGCGTGCCGTGGGCGTAGACGTACCGGTTGATGCCGCGGATGATCCCGGCGACGACGCCCACCGTCTGGCCGTAATCGTCGACGCGTTCCCGCAGCACGCGCTGCACAGGATCCTCTTCCACGGCCTCTTCCGCGCCCGGATTTCCCGCGCTGCCGGTTACACTGCCCCGCGTCCCCTGCGCGTAGGCGGCGTCTTGCGCGCATACCGTGTACGGTGTGCCCGCCACCATCGCGGTGGCCATCAAAAACAGGATGCCTGCACCACACAGCCACGTGAAAAAACAGTTCGAGGAAAACCGCATGACGCCGACCTTCTCCCAGTATGCTCAGTGTGCCTCAGTGCGCTCAGTGCGTTCGGCGCGCATGATCACTCGGTGTGCTAAGTGCGCCAGATGCGCTCAGTGCCGCGGGACCACCACTTCGTTAACGCAGTTCATCCGCACGGGTTCCGCGTAGTGGTACACATTGACGCCCTCGGCGACGGGCGTGGGAACCCGGACGATGAACTCCACCCAGTCCGGTGTATTGAACGCCGCAAAGGCCAGTTCGATCCCTTCTATCATGTCTTCCGGGTCGCGGGACAGGTCCGGCAGCAGCACCGGGCCCGTGTCCGGCTGATAGATCCAGTCCCGCTCGTTGGCATTGATCGTCTTGACCGGGTACTCGAGCAACGCGGCGTACCGGTCGTTCCCGATGGTCGTCCGGGCGTTCAGAGGGACATTGCCGAGGACGGCCTCCACGATGGCCCGCGGCGTCTCCAGGACTCGTCCGTCGACACGGGACAGGTCGATCCGGACGTCCTCGAAAGTTTCCTCGATGGCCACGATCTGCCGTTCAGGCTGCTCGCCGAGGGAGGGCGGGTAGAGCGTGGCGCCCCGGTCGGCCACTTCGTAGGTCTTGATGGCCATGAAGGTGTCCGACGAGAAGATCGGCTTGAAGTCCGCGTTGGGGATGTGCCAGATATCCCGCTCCACCCCGACCTGTTCGGTCTTGCAACTCACTCCGAGGACGTACTCTTCCCGGAATCCGCCGTCCTTCGCGGTCACGGTCAGGGCGGCTTCTATCGGTATGCGGGCGTTGTTCAGAGAATACGGCACCTTCCGGGTCACGGTCTTGGGTGGCTTCTTCTCGGAATCCACCCGGAAAGTAAAGGTTGAACGCGCGAAATCAATGGTCTGCATGGGTCCCCCGAAAGTGTACGGAACACGGTGTGTCCGGGTCCCGCATAATATAGTGTTCCCATCGGGATTCCGGTATAGATTATGCATGGCGAAATCATCGACACGGGGAGCAGTCATGTCGAACGAACTGACCAGGACCTACCGGCCCTTTTCGGACGCCCGTCCCTACACGCGCTGGTGGTGGTTCTACGACGACATCAGAATGGAAGACGTCCGGACGCAGCTCAAATGGGTGCGGGACCAGGGGTTCGGAGGGGTGGAGATCGCCTTCATGTACCCGCAGCCCGGGGCCGGAGAAGGACCCCGCTGGCTGAGCGAGGCGTGGTCTGGCCTGGTCGCCGGCGCCAAGGAGGAGGCGGACCGGCTGGGCATCGGGTGCGACTTCACTTTCAGCACCTCCTGGCCCTTTGGCGGGTCGATCGTACCGGAGGAGGATGCGGGACAAGTATTCGACGGACCGTCGGACCAGCGGCTCGAGAAGTCGTGGGAGCTGTCCTACTACGGCCAGGGCCGGATCCTGAACCACCTGGACCCGGACGCGCTGGAGCGGTACGCCGGCCACGTCGGCGGCGCGCTGAAACCGGCTCTGCGAGGCACTACTTCGGCGCTGTTCTCCGATTCGTGGGAGGTATTTCCGGAGGGGCTCTGGAGCGCCCACCTGGATCCGGTCTTCCGGGATCGCTTCAGGTATGACCTTGAACCCTTCAAGGCATCGATCGACCAGCATCCCGATGTACGGTACGACTACCGGAAGATCCTGTCGGACGCGGCGATCGAGGGCTTCTTCAGGCCCTACGCCGACATCTGCCGCCGCCTCGGCGCCGTGAGCCGCGTGCAGTGCCACGGGGCGCCAGCGGACCTGCTGGAAGCCTTCGCACTCGTGGACGTCCCGGAATCCGAGGCCCTGCTGTTCGAGACCTTCTTCTCGGCCATCCCCGGGTCGGCGGCGGCCCTGGGCGCGCGGCCCGTCGTGACCTGCGAGACCTTCACCTGTATCTACGGCTACGAGCCGTGGCCCGCACCGTCGCCCCATCACGGCGAGGAGAAGGTGGAGGACCTGAAGCTCATGGCGGACGCGGTGTTCGCCAACGGCGTCAACCACATCGTCTGGCACGGCATGCCGTACAACGCGCCCGGCGGGACCAACACCTTCTACGCGACCACGCACGTCGGTCCGGACAGCGGGTTCGCCGGCCGGCTTCCGGCCTTCAACGCCTACCTGGCGGAGTCGGCCGATTTCGTCAAGCAGGGCAGGACCTACACGGACGTGGCGGTGTACCTTCCGCTGGAAGACCACTGGATGCGCCACATGCTGCCCGAGGACCGGCGCGGACCAGCCGCCAACTACTACTGGGAGCTGCAGACCGTTGATCGGCCCGGCAGCCTGCTCGGCTACCATCCCCTGTGGATCTCGACGCCCTTCCTGGAGGATGCGGTGGTGGAGGACGGGCGCGTGCGATACGGAGAGGCGGCGTTTTCGACGATCTACGTTGACGTGGATTGGCTGGACGGCGAAGGCCTTTCGGCCCTGCTTCGCCTCGCCCGGGAGGGCGCCCGGGTCTGCATTCCGCGCCGGCCCTCCGTTCCCGGCCACCGTCCGCCAGCGGATTACGCGGATCGGCTGGGGGAACTGATGAGCCAAGCGTCGGTCACCGCGGATCCGGGCGTCGCGCTTCGCCATCCTCCCCTAGTCAGCGGCCGGGACGCGCCCGAGTTCTGGTGCCGGGAGGTCGATGGCGACTACCACGTCTTCTTTGCCCATCCCGATACGAAGCGGATCCGGTACCCCATGGCCTACGAGGGCTGGCGTTCCACCCGCATGGTCGAGCGGGAGGTGGTCCTGCACGTCAACGGCCGGGAGCGGACGGTGCGCCTGGCCTTCGAACCCGAAGACGCCATGCTGGTCAGAGTATCGGCGTCCGGCGCGGTGGAAGTGACGCCGGGGCACGTCGATGATTGACACGGCAGGCTCGGATGACGGGCTGGCGTGTGCAAGTGGCGGACACGGGCTGGCGTCACTCCACCGGCCATATTCTCGAGTGAGTCGCACGTCCAGACGCTCAACCTGAGTAATTACAATACCAAGCCCACGGAGACTTCAACCCAATGCGCGACCCACGATACGACGACCTGGCGAAAGTGCTCACCGGACATTCGACGAAGATTGAGACCGGGGACCGGGTGCTCGTCGAGGTCTTCGACGTGCCCGACGACATGGTGATCTCTCTGATCCGCGCGATCCGGGAGGCGGGCGGTGTGCCGCTGGTCTCCATCAAGCACCAGCGCGTCATGCGGGAGCTGGTCCGCGCCGGGGACGAGGACGCCATGGAAGCCGCCGGCGCCCATGAAACCCATCGCATGGAGCGGGTGCAGGCTTACATGGCCCTGCGGGGCAGCCGGAACGTGATGGAGATGTCGGACGTGCCGGGCGACGCCATGCGGCTCTACGAGCAACGCTGGCTCAAGCCTGTGCACTTCGATGTGCGAGTGCCGAAGACCCGGTGGGTGGTGCTGCGCTGGCCGACGCCGTCCATGGCGCAGCAGGCCGGCATGAGCACCGAGGCCTTCGAGGACTTCTTCTTCGACGTGTGCACCCTGGACTACGGGAAGATGGAACGAGCGCTCGCGCCACTGAAGGAGCGCATGGACCGCACCGATCGCGTCCGGATCACGGGTCCGGGCACCGACCTGGCCTTCAGCATCCGCGGCATCCCCACCGTGGGATGCTCGGGCGACCGCAACATCCCCGACGGCGAGTGCTTTACCGCGCCGGTGCGCGACTCGGTCAACGGCGTCATCCGGTTCAACACGCCGACGCTGTACCACGGCGTGACTTTCACGGACGTGGAATTGAGATTCGAGGAGGGCAGGATCACCGGGGCCACGGGCAACCGGGCGGAGAAGCTCAACGAGATCTTCGACACCGACGAGGGGGCGCGCTACATCGGCGAGTTCGCCATCGGCTTCAACCCCCACATCACCGCGCCCATGCTGGACATCCTCTTCGACGAGAAGATCGCCGGGTCCTTCCACTTCACGCCTGGGCAGGCCTACGAAGAAGCCGACAACGGCAACCGGTCCGCCGTCCACTGGGACATGGTCATGATCCAGACGCCGGAATTCGGCGGCGGGACCATCGAGTTCGACGGGGAAGTGATCCGGAGGGACGGGCGGTTCGTCGTTCCGGAACTGGAGGACCTGAACCCGGAGCGATTGAAGTAACGGAGCGGCGGAAGTGACGGAGTGGCGGATGTGGCGGAACGGCGGAAGTGAACCGGGCTTCCTGCCGCGGACCTTCGACTGCTACCGCACCATGACCAGGAAGTTGGCCGAGCGGGTGACACTGCTCCCCGCATTCAGGTCGGTCAACGTGACGTTGAGCACGTACTCACCCGCCGGCAAGCCGGAGGTATCCAGCGACGTGTACTCCCGGTCCTCGGTCGAATATCCTTCTCCCGAGAAAGCCATCATCACCGTCTGCATGTCCCGTTGTCTGCGAGCCGTCCAGCCGCGCCGCGCGCTGCCTCCCCGGGGGCTGATCTCGTAGAGGATTTCGTACGCCGTCTTCCTCTCCCTGTCCAGGCTGAGATTGTAAACCTCGTAGTAGACGTAAACAGGGTTTTCCCGGATGTAGAGCCGTCCCGGATTGGGCGTGATGTTCAGTCCGTTGCGCACGAAGGGGCCCTGCACGCCGGACGGCGTGATCAGGGTGGCCAGTTTGAGGTCGCTGATGAGCAGTTCTTCCCCGCTGTAATCCGACAGCGTGACCGGCCTTAGATACACCCCGGTTTTTTGCGACGTTTCGTCCCGCACCTGGACCGCCATCGTGAAGCTTCCCGGCGGCGCCACGACACTCTCGGGCAAGGTATACACCGGGACTTTCACGTGGCTTTCGGCCATCTTCCGCTTCGGCCGTTCGAAGGGGCCGAATCCGAAGGCGTGGGTGAACCGCGGGCTCATGGCCGAATCGCGCAGAGTGATTTGGTGTTCGAGCCGGGTACGGATCCCCCGGCCGTCCGATACGTCGCCGAACTGCCAGACGGGGATGCTGTAGGACAGGTCCAGCTCCGTCGCGCCGTTGTCCGCACGGAAGCTCACGGCGTCGAAAGCGTACTCGAGATGTTCCCCGCCGAGGTCATGCAGGTATTCCTCGGGCGCATTGGCGATCAGTTCCTCGGCCAGCCGCCGGGGACTGAACCGTTCCTGCCGGACCATTTCCTGCTGGCTGGTCAGGAGATTTCCCCACGGGTAATCGAACCGGCCCCCGCCGAACTGGTCGACGAAGAACAGTTCCAGGCCATACCGGGCGTATACCCAGCTTTCGGTGGCGTATCCATGCCCCATCAACTTTCTCTCATCCTGCATGGTCAGTTGTCCGGATGATGCGACGATCCCGCCGGCCAGCAATTCGCCGGCATCATTGATTTCTTCTTCAGTCATTCCCTCGGGCGGGACGATCGTCATGCGGCCCCGGTCGACACGCAATCGATAACCGTACCGGTCATTCTGCTCCCGGATCGCGTCGACGACCGGATCATTGGAAATCGCGGCCGACCTGTAGGCGTTTCGATCCGCTATATGGACGTCGTTGCGGCGGTCTTCCGGTGCGCCGAAGCGGACGTGCATCTCGCCGCGGCGGTCATAGGGGTGCTGCCCCTGCGAGAAATGGTACCGGGCGAACATGACCCGCCGGTAATGCTCCACGAGGCGTTCATTCACCACCGTGACGGGATTCGAGTCCCTGGCGTTCCAGAAGGCGTGCCAGCGCGCATCGCGTTCGCTGCCTTCGGCTTCCTGCCAGGACGCCAGTTCGTCCGGAGGGGCTACGTGCGTCAGGTCCCGGTAGACTTCTTTTTCGTCAGGTTCAATAAGGGAAAAGTAGGTCTCAATCACCTCATGCAATACGTCGGGCCGTGGTTTTGCAGCTTCGGAAAGCGTGCTGAAATGCTTCCGAAGGGCCTGGACGATCGCTGATCCCGTTGCTCCCAGATCATCGGTAGCCCGATCGATTAACTCAACGGCCAGTCCATACCTTTCGGAAAGAAGGGCCAGGTAGACGAAACGGCCGAGTGCGTCGTAATGATCGGGATTAACCCTGTACTGCGAGAAATAGGCCGCCATCGCAATGTCGAATTCGGGCGGACCGGGCGACTCGGGTCGTTCGTAACAACGGCCGATCTGGTAAAAAGCATCGGGATGGGAAGGATCTAATACTGTCGCCTTGAGGAAGAAAGTCCGGCCGTCCCAGTCGCCGCCGACAATCCGGTCGGTCTTGCGCGGGTTCATATGGGCCATGCCCAGGTGATACTGGACTTCTGGGTCGTTGGGCAACAATCGCGCCGCACTGCGCAAGGCGTTGCGAGCGTCCAGTCTCCGGTATTTGATCTGCAGGTAGGCCTTGCCCAGCCCCACGTAGCCCGATGCCCACTTCTCGTCCAGTTCGACCGTTCGCTTGAACGAATTTGCCGCCTTACGGTATTCTTCCAATGCGTACTGAGCCATTCCCCGCCAATAGTACGCCGATGCGGAACCTCCGTCCTCCTTTACCGCCTGCTGAAACAGCGCCAGTGCTTCCCGGAACCGTTCGGCTTCGTAATGCGCCTTGCCCGCTTCCAGGGAAGTATCATGGAGATTCTCAGGTATGGGACTCGCAGGCGTGGGCGACACGGACGAGGTTGAGGATTCGGGTGCAGGTGCAGACGAAGGCGAAGTCGAGGGCAGGGCTTGGACAGGACGCTGCGATGCACACATCACCAGGGCCGCAACGAGCAGTACGCAATTTTTGGACATGGGAAAGTGGTGTAATGGGCGGGCACTGCTGCCTGAGGTCGGAAACTCCATCGTTGTTTTACGGTATGCTGGAAACGTACAGACTGTCGCAGAGGCGGTCAACAAAAACCGTCTACTCGCGGCGCAGGGTGTCCGCCGGATTGATCAGGGCGCTTCGGAAGGTCTGCAGGCTGACGGTGACCAGGGTAATGGCCAGTACCGCGAGACCTGCCAGGATAAACGGCCCCACGCCGAACTCGGCGCGGTAGGCGAAGTCGGCCAGCCATTGGTTCATGAGCCACCAGGCCGCCGGCCAGGCGAGTACGTTCGCGATGAGGACGAGAAAGACGAACTGTTTCGACAGCAGGCCCATGATGTCCGATACGGCGGCGCCCATCACCTTGCGGATGCCGACCTCCCGTGTACGTCGGACGACCTCCAGGGAAACCAGGCCGTATACACCCAGGCAGGCGATCAGCAGGGCGAAGACCGCCGAATAGGTAAAGATCCGCGCCAGGTTGGTCTCTTCCACGTAGAAACGGGCAAGGTCGTCATCCAGGAAGAAGTACCCGAAGGGCGATCCCGGCGCCACTTCGGCCCATGCTTCTCTCAGCAGATCCAGCGTGGCGGGCAGGCCCCGCTCGCTGACGCGCACCATGAAAAAATTGATCCGATCCATATCATCATCCCCGAACACCACCGGATTCAGGGTGAGTATGACGGGTTCGATCTCGTGGTGCATGGACCGGTAATGGTAGTCTTCCACCACGCCGACGACCGTGACGCCGTGCGGCAGCGTGCGGCCCACAGGATCTTCCCATCCCATCGACCTGGCCGCGGCCTCGTTGATGATGCATGATCCCGATTCGTCACCCCCGAACTCCCTCGAGAAATCGCGACCGGAGACGAGGTTGAGTTCCAGGGTCTTCACGTAGTCGTAGTCCACGGTATACATGAACGCTTCCAACCGGTTACCGGCCGTGTCGGCATACGCGGCCTGGGCCAGTCCCCGGTTCGGACCGAAGGAGTTTGATACTCCGGTCACGTCCAGCACGCCCTCGTAGGATTTCACCCTATTCCTGAAAACATCCAGGCTGCCGGAATCCTGGTCTTTCTCGATTACGACGATGTTCTCGGCGTTGTATCCAAGGTCCCCGGTCCGGGCGAAATCCAGCTGCCGCGTCATGACCAGAATGGAGACGACGAGTGCCGCGGACAGTCCGAACTGCACGACCATGAGGCCCCGGATGAGCAGATTCGGCCCGCCGACCTGGATCCGCCGCTGGAAGATGGCGACCGGATTGAACCTGGAAAGGACCAGGGACGGGTAGCTGCCGGATACGAATGCGACCAGCAAGGTGAACGCCAGGAGTGCGGCCAGCGTGGAACCGCTGGAAAGGTAGTCGAGGACGAGTGAACACCCCGCCAACGAGTTGAAGATAGGCAGGAAGAGATGGGCCAGGATCACCCCGAGCACGAGGGCGAAGCAACTCAGCACCAGCGATTCGCCCAGGTGCTGCCCCGCGATCTGCGACTGCTGCGCGCCGAACACCTTGCGGAGACCGACCTCCTTCGCGCGGGTCGAGGAACGGCATATGGCCAGGTTCGTGAAGTTGACGCACGCTATGAAAAGGACGAGCAGCGCGACGCTGATCAGTATGTAGGACCTGTTCGGATCGCTGGCGGTACCCAGGCCGTTCCCTACGCCCGGGTCCAGGTGGGTGTCCGTGAGCGCCTGGATTTCCAGCATCCTGGACATCTGCCCCGAGAAATGGGCCCTGGAGAAATCGGGAAACTGCTCCGTGAGCAGATCGGCCTGTTGAGGATCCGACAATTCCGCGTACGTGGAAGTGACCGAGTAGTTCCAGCTGTCAACGGCATCGGCGAGAAAGGGGTTCATGCCGATCGTCCGCTCGAAGGGAAGCAGGAAATCGAACTGAATACTGGAATTGCCCGGGTTGTCCTCCGTCACGCCGGTCACGGTAAACGGATCATCCCTGATCGTGAGTTGCCGGTCCAGTGCGCTTTCCCCGCCAAAGTACTTCTCCGCAATGGACCGACTGATCACCAGGGCGTTGAAGTCGGCGAATACGGTTTCGGGATCTCCTTCGATAAGCGGAAACGAAAACACCTGGAAGAACGAGGGATCGCAGGTTAGCATGCGATCTTCCCTGAAGGTGTCGTCCCCGACACGCACCACCAAACCACCCCCGAACTGTCGAATCCTGACCGTTTCGACCACCCCGGGGAACTGGCGTTTCAGCGCCGGTGCGAGCGGAATCGGTGTAATCGCGGTGCGGAAAGGCGTGCCGTCGAATCCCTGCCCAGACACGTTCACACGGTAAATCCGGTCCGCTTTCTCGTGAAAGGTATCGAAGGTCCACTCCTGGCGTACGAAGAGGAATACGAGCAGGCTGCAGGCGATGCCGGTGGAAAGACCCAGCGTGTTGATGAGGAAGTAGCCCTTGTTGGCGAAGAGATGCCGCAGCGCGATGACAAGATGGTTTTTCAGCATGGCCACACCCACTCCCGGGTCTCACGGCCGCATACTGTAATCACTCACCAGGGGGACCACATTCCCGGTGGGATGAAAAAGGGGATCTACGGTTTCGACCCGCCGATCCCCTTGAAGGTTGCATGTTGGTAACTGTTACGATTCAGAACTTCCGATACGCTGATACGCGTTCGTGGCGATCAGGGAACGACGAACGTGTTTTCGCTGGCGCGTAAACTCGTTACGCCGTCGAGCGTCACCTCACCAACCAGTCTGTACTCACCAGGGATATCTGAATCGTATGCACAAGCCTTGAAAGTCTCCCTTGTGTCCTCGATGTCTTCCCATGGACTGTTCATATCGTCTCTTCGCTGCCATATGGAGTAATGGACGGTAATAGTCGTACCTCCAAACGAAAAGCCATTCAGGGTTGGAGAACACCCCGTCAGAGGCAAGGTACCCAGCCCTGGTACCGTGAACTCCAATCGGCCGCGATATACCTTCACGCCAACCCACGGTTCATAGACGATCTCGTCGACTTCTTCATCAGGAACCTCTTCTTCGTCATCCCCTTCTTCGACTGCATCCGGATCCATCACCGTAATGCTCACCATATCCGATACATCACCTGACGCTGCCATGACATCAGCCATGCCGTTACCCACCGCTTCCACCAGTCCATCCTCGTCCACGGTAACCACGGCTTCGTCACTGCTCATCCAAGTGACGGATGGTTCGGAGATCGGTTCTTCGTTCGCGTCGCTGACGGAGACCATGAGCTGCAGGGTCTGTCCGATCTCGGTCAGGGTGGTGGCTTCGGCGTCAACCTCGATGCTGATGTTCGCCGGAACCTGGGAGACGGTGATCGCCGCGGTACCCATGGCGTCTCCGGCCTCGGCCGTGATCTCCGCCATGCCGTTATCCACCGCGGTGACCAGGCCGTTCTCGTCCACGGTCGCCACGGCTTCGTCTCCGCTCGACCAGGTCACGGTCACGTCCATCATCGCGTTCTCGCGCTGGTCCAGCACGACGGCCGCGAGCTGCAAGGTGTCCCCGATCGCCTCGAACGTGTGTGCCGCAGGCTCGATCGTTACAGTTGTCGGCACCGGACTCGCGACGGTTATGGTCGCATTGGCAGACAGGTTGCCGGATTTGGCCGTGATCTCCGCCATGCCGTCGCTCACCGCGGTCACAAGGCCGTTGCCGTCCACGGTCGCCACGGCTTCGTCCCCGCTCGACCAGGTGATGGTCTGGCCGGACATGGCGTTGTTCCGCTGATCTCGTACCGTCGCCCTGAGTTGTACCGTTTCTCCGATCTCCTCCAGCGTATGCGAGGAGGGCGTTACCGCGATCCGGGTCGGCACCGGTTCGGCCACCGTGATGTTCGAGGTGCCCGACGCGTTTCCGGAACGCGCCGTAATCTGGGTCGTACCATTGCTCACCGCCGTCACCAGTCCATTACCGCTGACCGTCGCCACACCGGTGTTGCTGCTCGTCCAGGTCACGGTCTGGCCGGACATGGGGTTGTTGTTCTGGTCCCTCACCGTAGCTGACAGCTGCACGGTCGCGCCGATTGTCGCGAGCGTGTGGGAAGAAGGCGTGACGGTGAGGCTCGTCGCCACGGGTGTCGGGGGCGGCGCCGGGGGTGTCGGCGTGGACGGCGTGGGGCTCGTCGGGCTGCTGTCCCCGCCGCCGCATCCTGCAAGGATCATGAAGTAAATGGAAGCCGTGATCATGACGAACGCACGGCTATATGGGCGAATCACGATGGACTCCTCTCGGATATGGACGATAATGCGGTTCGTGTGAATCATCCGCACGTGATCTTAATGGATTGGATTAGGATAGTCTATGTTTATAACTGTATATGTCTTAAATAATCTACGAATACAAATGATTCATGCTCTCCCGGGCCGCTTCGAGGGTCCGGTCGATGTCCTCTTCGGTGTGGGCCAGGGACACAAAGCCTGTTTCGAGGCGCGAAGGTGCCAGGTAGACGCCCCGGTCCAGCATGTTCCAGAAGTACCGTCCGTACGTATCCGCGTCCGAAGTGGAGGCGGCATCGAAGTCATCGACGGGCTGGTCGGTGAAGAAGGTACACATCATGGATCCGACGCGCGTCAAGTACGCGGGAACACGGGCCTCTGCCGCCGCGGCGCGGAGGCCGTCGCCGAGCCGGGAAGCCAGGTTTTCGAGCCGTTCGTAGACCCCGGGTTCCTGGAGCTGCCGCACCGTCTCATACCCCGCGGTCATGGCCAGCGGGTTGCCCGAGAGCGTGCCGGCCTGGTATACCGCACCGACGGGCGCCACGGTTTCCATGATCTCCCTGCGCCCGCCGTAGGCGCCGACGGGGAGGCCCCCGCCGATGATCTTGCCCAGGCAGGTCATGTCGGCCGTGATGCCGAACCGTTCCTGCGCGCCGCCGAAAGCAATCCTGAATCCGGTGATAATCTCGTCGAAAATCAGGATGATGCCCCGCCTTTTCGTTTCTTCCCGGATGGTTTCGAGAAAGCCCTCGGCCGGCGGGATCATGCCCATGTTGCCGGCGACGGGCTCGACGATCACGCAGGCGATGTCGTCGCCCCGCTCCGACAGGGCGGTCCGGACGGCCCCGATGTCGTTGTACGGAAGGTTTAGGGTCATCTTCGCCAGGTCCGCGGGCACGCCGGGGCTGTCGGGGATGCCGAACGTGGCGGCGCCCGACCCGGCCTGGATGAGAAAGCTGTCTCCGTGGCCATGATACCCCGCCTCGAACTTGACCGCCAGGTCGCGTCCCGTGTATCCGCGAGCCACGCGCAGGGCGCTCATGGTCGCTTCCGTGCCGGAGTTGACCATGCGAATCAGTTCGATAGACGGGAATGCGGTCTTAACCAGTTCCGCCAGCCCGATCTCGGCTTCCGTGGGCGTGCCGAAACTCGTGCCGCGCTCGCAGGCAGTCTTCAGGGCTTCGACCACGGCGGGATGGCCGTGGCCCAGGATCAGCGGTCCCCAGGATCCCAGGTAGTCGATGTACGCGTTACCGTCCACGTCGTAGACCCTCGACCCCGCGCCCCGTTCCATGAAGACGGGCCGGCCGCCGACCCGGCCGAAATTGCGCACGGGGCTGTTCACCCCGCCGGGCATGGATCGCTGCGCCTGGTCGAAGAGCGTGCTGGATCGGGAACGGTTCATTCGGTCCTTTCGGTTCGTTCGGTTCGTTCGGCTTATTCGGATTGGAGTCCGCGCGCGACCTCCCGCGCGAAGTAGGTGAGGATCATGTCGGCGCCTGCGCGCTTTATGGCGGTCAGCGACTCCAAAACGACCTGTTCTTCATCGATCCATCCCATCTGTCCCGCCGCCTTGATCATGGCGTATTCCCCGCTCACGTTGTAGGCGGCCACCGGCACTTCAAAGGTCGATTTCACCCGGTGTATCACGTCGAGATAGGCCAGGGCCGGCTTGACCATGACGATATCGGCGCCTTCCTCGAGATCCAGCTCCACTTCCCGGAGCGCCTCGTTGGAGTTCGCCGGGTCCATCTGGTAGGAACGGCGGTCGCCGAACTGCGGGACCGAGTCCGCGGCGTCGCGAAAGGGCCCGTAGTAGGCCGAAGCGTACTTGGCGGAATAGGCCATGATCGGGATGTGTGTGAGCTGCTCGCCGTCGAGGGCCTCCCGTATCGCACCCACGCGGCCGTCCATCATGTCCGACGGCGCGACCAGGTCGGCGCCGGCCTTCGCCTGCGAAAGCGCGGTCCGGACGAGCAGCCGAAGGGTGGGGTCGTTCGCCACGTCGTCTTCTTTGATGACACCGCAGTGGCCGTGATCGGTGTACTCGCAGAGGCACACGTCGCCGATGACGGTGAGTCCCGGCGCCGCCTGCTTGATCGCGCGGATGGCCCTTTGGACAATGCCGTCGTCCGCGTAAGCGCCGCCACCGTAGGCGTCCTTGTGTTCCGGGATGCCGAAGAGCATGACGGCCGGTATGCCCAGGTCCGAGACTTCGCGGCAGACCTCCGCGCCCTGGTCCACCGACAGCCGCTCCACGCCGGGCATGGAATCCACCGGAGCCCGGACACCTTCTCCCGGGCATATAAACAGGGGGTAGATCAGGTCGTCCACGGAAAGCCGGGTCTCGCCGACCATCCTGCGCAGACTTTCGGTGCGGCGCAATCGTCGCAGTCTGTGTACGGGAAATGCCATCAGGTTTCTCGGTTAGCTGTCGTAGCCCGTTATGGGGGTGTCAGGACCCGCCGCAGTTGGCGCAACCACCGCCGTCGAATCCGTTCAGGGCGCTGCAGCGTTCACACTGGAACAGGACATGCCCGGTGTCGATGGACCGTGAAACCATCCAATCCCGCACCGGCGCCCGGTGTTTCGAAGGCACGATGATTCTGGCCTCGTCGACCGATCGCGTGTCCAGGAGGAGGCCGGCGTCCTGTTCGGCCGAGAACACCCGGCAATCCACGCCCTGCTGCGCAAGGTAGCGCCGGTAGTTCAGCGCTTCCCGGTCTTCGGCCCGGTAGAGGATCTCTTCCTCGACCGGAGATTCCTCTTCCAGCCCGTGTCTTTCACAGAAATACCGGCCCTGCCGGCGGATGCCGCAGTCTCCGCATACGTGCTGTCCGCAGACGACGCATCGTCCGTGGGCGGGCTGGTCCGGTTGGGTCAGGCAGCGCAGGTCGTCGACGAAGGCCGTCCCGCAGACCGGGCAAAACCGCGCATCTCCCGGGATCTCCTCTTTGCACTCATCGCAGACCCAGGTCGACGCCTCGTTCAACGTTTCGACCAGGGGTGACGCGCAGATAGGGCACTGCTCGACCCCCTGGGCGTATTCGCATTCGCATTCCGGACAGAAAGGCATAGTAATTGCTTTTTGTTAACCGAACTCACGCCGGACAAATATATACCGGGGCGTCATTTCAGGGCAATCGTTATTACGCGGGCCGCTCCCCCGCGGCCAGCCGGTCGCGCACGATGTTATTCGAGTCGCTCCCCCGCGGCCAGCCGGTCACGCACGATCGCGTCCACGAGCGCGGGGACCGTCGCCTGGTTGGGTATGATATCCACGGACAGGCCCGCCTCCGCGGCGGTTTGCGCCGTCGATGGACCGATACACGCGATGCGTACGCCACGGGTCCAGCGTTGCGGGCCGTCCGGCCCCGCGGTCTTCGCGAACGCCGACACGGCCGACGAACTGGCGAACACGGCCAGATGGATCTTCCCGTCTTCCAGCATGGACGCTATGTCGCCCGGCATGCCCGCTGCAAGGACCGTGCGGTAGACCGTCACCCGGGTCACGGACGCGCCGGCGGCGGTCAGTCCCTCCTCTACGGCGGGACCCGCGATGTCCGCCGCGGGGAAGAGGATCCGCGCGTTCGGCAGATCGCGGCCCCAGGCCAGGGCTTCCACGAGCTTTTCAGCCCGGAAGACTTCCGGTTTATCATCCGCTTCGATCCCGCGACTTCGCAGCGCGCCGGCCGTGGCGCAGCCTACCGCGGCGACGCGGACCCCGCACAGGG